>NZ_JBSGET010000118.1:0-26548 GCF_053603035.1 Kitasatospora sp. NPDC004272
GCCGCGAGCACGCGGCGGCCGGGCGGTTCGGCGTTTCCCGGGCCGCCTCAGCCGAGCGGGCCGTAGAGCCAGTTGCCCGGGGCGGCCGGGTCCGGGCTGACGTAGAACTCCTGGAGGGCGCTGAGGAGCTCGTCGACGGAGAGCTTGCCGCTGGCGTCGGTGTCCAGGTGCCGGAAGGCGGCGGCGCGGTCCTCCGGGGCGGTGCGGAAGACCTGCTGCCAGACCTGGAACTCCTGCTCGTCGACCTCCCCGTCACCGTCGGTGTCGATCAGGTCGACGAAGGCCCGGGTCAGCGGGCGCAGGGCGGTGCGGAAGCCGTCGGGGGAGGAGACGAACGCGCCGGTCATGCCCGCCCGGTACTCCTCGGGGGTCAGGCGCCGGTCGCCGTCGGCGTCGGCCGCCGCGGCCAGCGCCTCCCAGTAGCGGGCCATGCCCTCCATCAGGGCGGTGCCCTTGGGTGAGGTCGGGGGCTCGCCGAAGGCGGAGAGCAGCAGGGCGCCGAGGGTGAGCAGGTCCTCGCGGTCGACGCTGCCGTCGCCGTCGGCGTCGAGGTGGCCGAAGCACAGGGCGAACTTCTGGTCGAGCAGGGCGGGGCCGGAAAGCTCGGTCATGGGGTGCCTCTCTCGGTGGGTGGTGCCGCGTCACGGGTCGGACGGTTCGAGGGAGCGGGCGTCGATGCTGATGCCCTGCAGGCGGGTGGTGCGCAGGATCGGGATGTTGGCCTCGCCGTGCGCGCCGCCGGAGAGCCCGGTGCCGCCGATGACCGGCAGCACCGGGAGGGTGCCGATGTGGCTGTCGTTGACCTTCAGCACGCCGCCGTTGACCACCTCGTCGGTGAACCGGTCGACGACGTGCCGGTCGCGGGCCCACAGCGAGTTGCGTAGGCCGTAGCGGTTGGCGTTGACGAAGGAGAGCAGCGCGTCGAGCAGTTCCCCGTCCGGGCCCGTCCCGTCCGGGACGACCAGGCACATCAGCGGGAAGAAGGTCTCCTCGGCGACCGCCCGCATCGTCGCGGCCCGCTCCAGGCCGCGGACCCGCAGCAGCACGGGGCGGACGAACGGGCCCCGGGGCGTGGGGGCGTCGTCCACGTCGACGCTCTCCCCGCCGCAGAGCAGTTCGGCGCCCCGGGCGACGGCGTCGGCCAGCACGTCCGCGCACTGGGCGCGCTTGACCACCGGGGTGAGGACGACCTCCGGGTCCTCCGGCGGGCCGATCCGCAGGGCGGCCACCCGCTCCCGCAGCAGGGCGGTGAAGCGGTCGGCCACGGCGGGGTGGACCAGGGCGAACTTGGGGGCGAAGCAGAGCTGGCCCGAGCCGTGGTAGCGCTCGACCGCGGCGTCCGCGGCCCGCGGCAGGTCGGCGTCCCGCCACACCACCAGGGCGTCGTTGCCGGCCAGTTCAAGCACCGGCTTCTTGCCGTGCTCCAGGCAGGCCCGGGCCAGGTCGGCGCCCTGCTTCGGGCCGCCGAAGAAGAAGACGTCGTCGCAGTCGGGCGAGGCCAGCCAGGTGCGCAGGGTGGGCCGGTCGGGCGCGCACAGCACGCTGAGGACGCCCGGCGGGGCGCCGTGCGCGGCCAGCAGCGGGGCCACCAGCTCGTGGAAGACGTACGCGGTGCTCAGCGGCACCGTGGGCGGGGCGTTCAGCACCACCGCGTTGCCGCCGGCCAGGACCGGGACGGCGCCCACCGAGGTGAGCATCGGCGCGTTGCGGGCCGGGCTGAGGCCGACCACGCCGTCCGGTTTGCGCACCAGCCGCACCAGGCGGCCGTCCTGCTCGCCCTCCCAGCGCATGGCGGCGCGGGTGTGGGCGAGGGTGTCCGGGTGGGTGAGGTCCAGGGCCGCGGACAGCGACCAGCGCGCCACCCGGACGGGGTGGCCCTCGGCTACCAGGGCGGCCGTGACGTCCTCGGCGCGCTCGCGCAGCAGGCGGTGGAAGGCGGCGACGAACTCCAGGCGCCGCTCCAGCGGCACCCGGGCCCAGGCCGGCTGGGCCGCCCGGGCCCGGGCAAGCGCCTCGACGGCCTGCTCCGGGGTCGAACGGGCCACCCGGCCGACCAGTCGCGGGTCGGCGTGGTCGGCCGGGGCGGCGCGGCCGTGGTCGAGGCGGGCCTTGAGGGAGAGGACGTCGTACGGCTCGCGCAGCATCGCGCTGCTGCGGGGCCAGTGCACCCAGCCGGCGCCGGGGGCGGGGACGCCGCCGACCAGGACCGGGTAGGCGGGATGCGGGTGGGTGGGGTGCGGCGGTGCGGGATGCGCCAGGGCGGGACGCGGCGGGGCGGGACGCGGCGGTGCGGGAGCGGGTTCCACGTCACCGATGGTGGCGGCGGGCGGTGGACGGGCCGGGTGGGACGGCGGGCTTCTCACCCATCGGGTGATTTTCCGATCGGCCGGAAAGCGTCTTGTCGTCCCACGGGGTGGGGGCCGGGCGGTGGCCGGGCGCGGCCGGGTCAGTGCGGCCAGCAGTCCAGGGCGTGCGCGGCGATCCGGTGCAGGTCCGCAGGCGGGGTGCCCTCGGTGGCCTGGACGGCGAGGCCGTAGGTGACCGTGATCAGGTGGTCGGCCAGCACGCGGGGATCGGCGCCGGGCGGGAACTCGCCCGCCCGGGCGGCCAGTTCGAAGCGGGCGCGCAGGGCCTCCCGGTGCGCCGCGCGGCGGGCCGCGCTCTCGGCGCGCACGCCCTCCGCGCCCGGGCCGGTGGCCAGCGCGCCGTGCACCAGCAGGCAGCCGGGTCCCTCCGCGCGGGTGACCACCTCGACGGTGCCGCGCAGCAGGCGCTCGGCGGCGGCCCGGGCGGTCGGCTCGGCCAGCGCCTCCTGGACGTGCCGGGCGGGCCCGCGGTGGTAGCGGTCCAGGCACTGGCGGAACAGCGCCTCCTTGTTGCCGTACGCCGCGTACAGGCTGGGGCGGTTGATGCCCATCGCGGCGGTCAGGTCGGAGAGCGCGGTGCCCTCGTAGCCGTGCCGCCAGAACACCCGCATGGCGCGCTCCAGGGCCTCGTCGAGGTCGAACGTGCGCGGACGGCCCGTCATGTCGCCCTGCCTCCCCGGGAGTTCGCGCGGTGGCCCGCGATCGGGCGCCGCGATTGTGTACCGATCGATATGGTAGCGTCCCCGATGTGTACCGCACGGTACAGATATCGGAGGGGGACCCGACATGACGCAGCAGAACGCCACCACCGCCACCGCGACCTTTGCGCCCGACGTGCTGGCCGGCCGCACCGCCCTGGTCACCGGCGGCTCGCGCGGCATCGGCGCCGCCACCGCCCTCGCGCTGGCCGCCGCCGGGGCGGACGTCGCGATCAGCCACAGCGGCTCGGCCCCGCGCGCCGAGGAGGTGGTGCGCCGGATCGAGGCGCTCGGGCGGCGGGCCGCCGCCTACCGGGCCGACCAGGGGGACGCCGCACAGGTCGAGGGCCTGGTGGCCGCCGTCGCCGAGGACTTCGGACGGCTGGACGTGCTGGTCAACAACGCCGGCGTGATCACCCCCGGGCCGCTCGCCGGAGAGGCCGACCCGGACGCGCTGGCCCGCCAGCACGCGGTCAACGTGGGCGGGGTGACCACCGCCGTCCGGGCCGCCGCCCGGCTGCTCCCCGACGGCGGACGGATCGTCACCATCGGCTCCAACCTGGCCGCCCGCCCCGGCCGGCCCGGCCTCGCCGACTACGCCGCCACCAAGGCCGCCGTCGTCGCCTGGAGCCGCGCCGCCGCCCAGGAACTCGCCCCCCGCGCCATCACCGTCAACGTGGTCCAGCCCGGCTCCACCGACACCGAGATGAACCCGCAGGACGGCCCGAACGCCGCCGCCCAGCGCGCCGCCAACGCGCTCGGCCGCTACGGCCGCCCCGAGGAGGTCGCCGCCGCCGTGGTCTTCCTGGCCACGCCCGCCGCCGCGTTCATCACCGGCAGCGTGCTCGCCGTCGACGGCGGCTACTTCGCCTGAGGCCGGATCCGTGCGGGCCACTACCCTTCGTTCGAGCAGTTCGAGCAGTTCGCGTAGGGAGGGACGGCGGATGAGCACCCCACAGTGGCCCGAGGGCCGCGAGGCGGACCCGGCCGCGGCCCGGAGGCGGTACGCGAACGACCTCCGGAAGGCGGGGCAGGAGGCGCGGGAGGCGCTGGCCCCGGACCCCGCGGACGCGCACTGGGGGCTCGGCACCGCGCTCCTGCTCGCCGGGGCGTTCGGCGCGCTGGCCGGCCCGGCGGTCGGCGCGGGCGTCGCCGGCTTCGCCGGGGCGCTGTTCCTCGTCGCGCTGCTCGTGCAGTTCGGGCTGGGGCGTCGCGGGGCGGACGCCCTGCGGCGGGCGTACGCGGCGGCCTTCGGCTGGTGGTCGTACGCGCTCTAGCCGGGGCGGGGGATTGCGCCGCGGGCGATGAGTTCCGGGCCCCCGGGGGGTCGGTACCGGCATGGAGACCCTGGAGCTCGACCCGGGTCCGGGAGCGGAGGCGCGGCTCGACGCGCTGCTCGCCGGGCGGCCGGAGACCGTGTGCGTCGCGCTGCGGGTGGCGGAGGCGGCCCGGCCCGGGCCCGGTGACCTGCGGCGGGCCGGGGAGTTGGCGCTGCTGGTGCGGCGGGCCGGCCACCGGGTGGTGCTGCGCGGGGCGGGGGAGCGCTGGCGGGTGCTGCTGGAGCTGACCGGGCTGGCCGGGGCGCTGCCCGTGGAGTGAGCGGCCCCCGGGGAGGGAGCCGCCCGTCAGGCCCGCGGGTCGGTGGTCAGGCGCATCGGCAGGCCCCACAGCGGGAAGAGCCGCTCGACGTCCATGTGGTTGGTCATGGTGGCGATCCGGCCGTCGACGATCTCCAGCAGGGTGATGCCCCAGGGCGTCCAGCCGTTGCCGTCCTCGGCCGGGCGGTACTGGGCGAAGGCCGGCGTGCCGTTGGCCTCCACCGGCAGCAGCCGGGAGCCCGCGCAGCCGCACCCCGCGCCCTGCCACCACTCGCCCAGCTCGACCACGCCCCGCACCCACATCCGGAACGGCGGCATGTTCAGCACCGCGTCCTCGTGCAGGAGGCGTTGGAGGCCCTCGATGTCGAAGGCTTCGAACGCCCGGACGTAGCGGGCGAGCAGGGCGCGCTGGGTCTCGTCCAGCGGATCGAAGGCGTCTCCGGCGGGGCCGGCGGCGGACATCGTCGCCCGGGCGCGCTGCAGGGCGCTGTTCACCGAGGCGACCGAGGTCTCCAGCAGCTGAGCCGTCTCGGCCGCCGACCAGGCCAGCACCTCGCGCAGGATGAGGACGGCGCGCTGCCGGGCCGGGAGCTTCTGCAGCGCCGCCACGAACGCCAGCCGGATCGACTCCCGGCCCACCGCGACCTCCGCCGGGTCCCCGGAGAGGACCCGCGCATCCGGCACCGGGCCGACCCAGACGTTCTCCTCCGACTGGGCCAGGTCCGGCGCGTTCGCCGGGCAGGGCGAGGTCAGGTCCATCGGGCGGGCCCGGCGCTGGGGGGCGGGGGCCATGTCCAGGCAGACGTTGGTGGCGATCCGGTACAGCCACGTCCGCAGCGCGGAGCGGCCCTCGAAGCCGTCGAACTTCGACCAGGCGCGGAGCAGCGTCTCTTGCACCGCGTCCTCCGCCTCGAAGGCCGAGCCCAGCATGCGGTAGCAGTACGCCGTCAGCTCCCGCCGGAACGGCTCCAGCCGCTCCGCCGCCCCGTCACGATCCATGATCATTGCCACGGGAGCCAGCTTAGGCGCCACCCCTGACAACCGGGCGGGGCCCACCCGGCGCCGCTCCTGACGGTCGGGGGAGCGCGGGCGGGAGCACCGGCCCGGGCCGCGGTGCGGCAGGATGGGCGGGTGGAACTCGACGCGCACCGTGCGGAACTGACGGCCTACTGCTACCGGATGACCGGCTCCTTCCACGACGCCGAGGACCTCGTCCAGGAGACCCTGCTGCGCGCCTGGAACGCCCGCGCCCGCTACGACCCGGCCCGCGCCTCGGTGCGCACCTGGCTGTACCGGATCGCCACCAACGCCTGCCTCACCGCCCTCGAAGGACGCGCCCGCCGCCCGCTGCCCGCCGGCCTCGGCGCCCCCGGCCAGGACACCGGGGCGCCGCTCGCCCCCGCCGCCGACGTGCCCTGGCTGGAACCCTTCCCCGACGCCCGGCTCGACCCCGCCGCCCGGGCCGACCTGCGCCTCGCCTGGGTCGCGGCCGTGCAGCTGCTGCCCGCCCGGCAGCGGGCCGTCCTGGTGCTGCGCGAGGTGCTGGCGTTCAGCGCCGCCGAGGTCGCCGAGCAGCTCGACACCACCGTCGCCGCCGTCAACAGCGCCCTGCAGCGCGCCCGGGCGGCCCTCGGCGCCGCCGACGCCGAACGGGTCAGGGAGCAGGACGGGCCCGGGCGGCGGGCCGTCGTCGACCGCTACCTGGCCGCGTTCGAGGCCGCCGACGTGCCCGCGCTGGTCGGCCTGCTCGCCCGGGACGCCGTCCTGGAGATGCCGCCGCTGCCGCTGTGGTTCCGCGGCCCGCTGCACTACGGGCGGTTCATGGACCGGGTCTACGGGATGCGGGGCCCCGGCTGGCGCACCCGCGCCGTCGGCGCCAACGGCCAGGCCGCGTTCGCGGCGTACGCCCCCGACGGTGCCGGGCACCGGCTGCACAGCGTCCAACTGCTGGACGTCGCCGACGCGTCGGTCACCCGCACCACCGTGTACACCGACCCCGCCGTGCTGGGCCTGTTCGACCTGCCGGAGCGGTGGTAGCGGGCAGTGCCGCGCGAGGCGGGGAAATCCGTTCCGGCGACCGCGACGAGTTCCGGGCGCGGCGCCGGTACGTACCGGTGGAAGAGTCCACCACCGGAGCACGGGAGCCCCGCCATGAGCGTCATCGTCATCGAGTTCAGCACCCTGGACGGCCGGGTCGGCGACCCGGACGGATCGGACGGCACGCCCCTGGGCGGCTGGATGCTCCGGCACGGCCGGGAGCACGTCTTTGGCGACAAGTTCCGCCTCGGCCGGACGCTGGACGACGGGGTGCTCCTGCTGGGCCGCCGCACCTGGCAGCTGTTCTCCCGGCTCTGGCCGAACCGGACCGACGAGTTCTCCGCCCGGATGAACGCCGCGGCCAAGCTGGTCGCCTCCCGCACCCTGGCCCCCGCCGACACCGCGGCCTGGGCCAACTCCCGGCTGCTGGAGGGCGACCTGCTGAGCGCGGTGAAGGAGGAGCGGCGGGACGTCGTCGTCACCGGCAGCATCGGCCTGGTGCACCGGCTGATCGAGGCCGACCTGGTCGACGAGTACCGGCTGCTGACCGTCCCCGTGGTGCTCGGCACCGGGGCCCGGCTGTTCCCCGACGGCGCGCCGGTCGGCGACTTCCGCTGCGCGCAGGCCGAACCGGTCGGCCCGGCCTGCTACACCCGCTACCGCCGGGCCTGACCGCCCCCCCGGGGGTGCGCCGCCCGCTCAGCCGGAGCGGCGCACCACCAGCTCGGTCGGCAGGATCACCGTCGGCGCCTCCTCGCCCGCGATCCGGTCCAGCAGCAGGCGGACCATCTCGGCGGAGATCCGGTCCCACGGCTGCCGGATCGTGGTCAGCGGCGGCCGGGTGGTCAGCGCCACCGGCGAGTCGTCGAACCCGCCCACCGCGACGTCCTCCGGGACGCGCCGCCCGGCGTGCTCCAGGGCGGACAGCGCGCCGTCCGCCATCAGGTCGGAGGCCACGAACACCGCGTCCAACCCGGGCTCGCGGTCCAGCAGTTCGCGCATCGCGGCCTCGCCGCCGGAGCGGCTGTAGTCGCCCCGGGCAATCAGCCGCTCGTCCACCGGCAGCCCGTACTCGGCCAGCACCTCGCGGTAGCCGGACAGCCGCTCCACGCCGCCCGGGGTGTCCTGCGGGCCGGCGATGGTGGCGACCCTGGTGCGGCCCGACTCCAGCAGGTGGCGCACCAGGTCCTTGGCGCCCTCCCGGTCGTCCGCCGCCACGTACGGGACCCGGCCGCGCTGGCCCAGCGGGCGGCCGCAGCACACCATCGGGATGTCCGCCTCGCGCAGGTGCTCGATCATCGGGTTGCCGCGGTGCGAGGAGACCAGCAGCACCCCGTCCACGTGGCCCGCCGCCAGGTAACGGGTGACCCGGCGGCGCTCCGCGTCGTCGCCCGCCGTCATCAGCAGCAGCGGGATGTCGTGCTCGGCCAGCGCCGCCGTGCAACCGCGCAGCAGGGTGGTGAAGTTCGGGTCCTCGAAGAACCGCTCCTGCGGCTCGGTCAGCAGGAACGCCACCGAGCCGGAGCGCTGGGTGACCAGGCTGCGGGCCGCCCGGTTCACCACGTAGCCGAGCTGCGCGATGGCCGCCTCCACCGCCTGCTGCGAGGCCGGGCTGACGTTGTGCCCGCCCTGCAGCACCCGGGACACCGTGCCCCGCGAGACGCCCGCCACCGCGGCGACGTCGTGGATGGTCGGCGGGCGCTTCGGCCGTCCGGCCGCCCGGCCGCGGGGCGCTGGTTCCGTCATCGGGATGCAGGTCCTTGCAGATCGAGGTGTCGGGGTCACTGTAGTGGCGGCCCGTCAGGACTTCACGGCGCCGGACAGCAGATCCACCCGCCAGTACCGCTGCATGCCGAGGAACAGCGCGATCAGCGGCAGGATCGACAGCAGCGCGCCGGTGATCACCAGGGTGTACAGGGCCGGCTCGTTCGCGCCCTGCTGGAGCAGCGAGTACAGGCCCACCGTCACCGGGAACTTGTGGTCGTCGCCGAGCATGATGTACGGCAGCAGGAAGTTGTTCCAGATCGCCACGAACTGGAACAGGAACACCGTCACCAGCCCCGGCACCATCATCGGCAGCGCCACGCTCCGGAACAGCCGCCACTCCCGCGCCCCGTCCACCCGGGCCGCCTCCACCACCTCGTCCGGGATCGCCGCCTCCGCGTAGATCCGCGACAGGTAGATGCCGTACGGGGACAGGACGCTCGGCAGCAGCACCGACCAGTAGCTGTCCGCCAGGCCCGCCTTCGACATCAGCAGGTACTGCGGCACCGCCAGCGTGATCGGCGGCATCAGCACGCCCGCCAGCAGCACGTTGAACACCGTCGAACGGCCCCGGAAGCGGTACTTGGCCAGCGCGTAGCCGCTCACGCCGGACACCGCCGCCGACAGCAGGGCGCCCGCGCCCGCGTACAGCGCCGAGTTGGCCATCCACTGCCAGTAGACGCCGCCGCGGTACGAGGACAGCTCGGACAGGTTGTCCCAGAAGCCGGTGCCGGGCGCGTAGGTGAAGGTGGTGAACAGCTCCTGGCGGCTCTTGGTCGCCGCCGTCACCACCCAGACCACCGGCACCAGGCAGTACACCGCGCCCAGCAGCAGGAGCAGGGTCGGCGTCCAGGCGGTGCGGCGCGGGGCGGTGCCCCGGCGCGGGAGGGCGGGGGCGGTGCGGTTCTTCCGCGGGGCGGACGTGAGGGTGGCGCTCATCTCAACTGCCTCCGTTGGCGCGCTTGTTGACCAGCTTCAGGAACCCGAAGGAGAGCAGCAGGGTGGCCGCCGCGATCACCACGGAGGTGGCCGCCGCCGAGTAGATGTTGCCCTGCACGAACGCGTCCCGGTACACCTTCATCAGCGGCGACCAGGTCGAACTCATCGAGTTCGTCAGCGGCTTGAGCGTCATCGGCTCGGCGAACACCTGCAGGGTGGCGATCATCGAGAAGAAGAAGGTCAGCACCAGCGACGGCGCCACCAGCGGGATCTTGATCCGCAGCGCGATCTGCAGCTCGGAGCAGCCGTCCAGCCGGGCCGCCTCGTACAGCTCGGCCGGCAGCGCCCGCAGCGAGGTGTAGATCACGATCATGTTGAAGCCGGTGCCGCCCCACACCGCGATGTTCGCCATCGCCAGGTACAGCCCGTTGCCGTGCAGCAGGTCCGGACCGCTCATCCCGGCCTGGGTCAGCAGGTAGTAGCCCGGGCTGACCTGCGGCAGGTACAGGAACCCCCACAGGGTGGACGCCACGATGCCCGGCACCGCGTACGGCAGGAAGATCACCAGCCGGGAGAACGCCCCGAACCGCACCCGCGGCACGTCCAGCAGCAGCGCGAAGAACAGCGCCGCGCCCAGCATCGTCGGCACCAGCAGCGCCCCGTACAGCAGCACCCGGCCGGAGCCCGCCAGCAGCTCCGGATCCGCCAGTGCCGAGCTGTAGTTGGACAGCCCCGCCCACACCTCGGTGCGGGCGTGCGAGCCCAGGCCCAGGCCCTTCACCCTCACGGCGCGCAGGCTCAGGTAGACCGCGAAGCCGATCGGCAGCGCGAAGAACAGCGTGAACAGCAGGGCCGCCGGGCCGAGGAAGCCGTACGGCGCGAGCGAGCCGCGGCGCCGGACGAGGGCGCGGGGCGGCGGGGGAGGGGAGGCCATGGCGGCTCCTAAGGACCTTGGAGGGGTGCGCGGAGGGGGAGGTCGTGCGGGACGAGGGGTCGTGCGGGACGGGAGCCCGGTCCGCCGCCGGGCGGAGCGGCGGACCGGGGGCTCGGCGGACCGGGCCCGGTTGCGGGCGCGGCGGGGAGCGGTCGGGCGGGGCGGGTCAGCCGACCTGGAAGCCGTTCTTCTTCAGGTCCTCGACGGTGGACTGCTGCATCGCCGCCAGCGCCGCGCCGAAGTCGCCCTTGTCCTGGGCGGCCTTGCCGAAGGCGTCCTTGAACGCGGAGTACGCCACGTTCACGTTCGGGCCCCAGGCGGCCGGGGCGGTGCCCTTGGCGATCTCGGCGGCCCGGGCGTAGAAGTCCGGCTGGTTGCCGAAGAACTCCGGGGCCGCCGACAGCAGGCTGCCGGTCTGCGCGGAGGTGGCCGCCGGGTAGATGTTGACCTGCTGGACGAGCGCGGCCAGCGCCTGGGGGTCGGTGTTCAGCCAGGCGGCGAACTCCGCCGCCGCGTCCGCGTGCCCGGACTTCACGGCGCCGGTGGTCACGCCGGTCGCCGAGCCGCCCCAGCTGCCGGTCACCGAGGCGCCGGACTCCCACTGCGGCAGCGGGGCCATCGCCCACTTGCCCTTGGTGTCGGGCGCCGAGCTGGTCAGCACGCCGGGTGCCCAGACCGCCGAGACCCAGCCGATCTGGGTGCCGTCGTTCAGCGCCTTGCTCCAGGCCGGGGTGTACATCGGCTGGTTGTCCACCGCGCCGTCCTTGACCAGGCCGGACCAGAAGTCGGCGACCTTCGCCGTCGCGGGGTCGTCGATCGCCACCTTCCAGGTCTCGCCCGAGGTGGTCCACCACTTGGCGCCCGCCTGCTGGGCCAGGCCCGCGAACAGGCCCGGGTCGTTGGCGGAGAAGGTGGTCAGCGCCTTGTCAGGGGCCTGCTGCTTCAGCGCGCGGGCGGTGGCGGCGAACTCCTCCCAGGTGGTGGGCACGGTCAGGCCGTACTGCTCGAACAGGTCCTGCCGGTAGTAGAAGGCCAGCGGCGCGGTGTCCTCGGGGATCGCGTACACCGCGTCCGAGCCGAGCGTGACCTGCTTCCACACGCCGTCCGCGAACTGCGACTTCGCGTCCCCGGCCTGCTTCGCGATGTCGGCCAGCACGTCGTTGGAGACCAGCGTGGGCAGCGCCTGGTACTCGGCCTGGATCAGGTCCGGCGCGTTGCCCGCCTTCGCGGCGGTGATGGTCTTGGTGACCAGGTCGTCGCCGCCGGCCTGCTTGAGCACGCTGACCTGGACGTCCGGGTGCGACTCGTTCCAGACCTCGGCGACCTTGTCCATGTTCGGCGCCCAGGACCAGAAGGTCAGCTTCACCGGGCCGGAGGCGGCCTTGGCCGAATCGCCGGAGCCGCCGTCGGACGAGCACGCGGACAGCACGAGCGTGCCGCACAGGGCGGCGGCCGCGGCGAGGGCGAGGCGACGGTGCATGGATCCTCCCGGGGATCACGGGGTTTCGGGTGAGGGAGCCGGGCGGCCGGCCGCCGCGCGAGGGGGTGCGCGGCGGGGTGCCCGGGGGAGTGCTGCGGGGGCTCCCGGAGCTTTCCGGGGACTGCGACGGGCGGTGCTTCGAGGCCCGGGCCGTCGCTGTGCACGTTCACAGTACGGAAACCTGGGAGACACTTGTCAATCCCCGAGCCCGTACGGTTATCTGGGCGAGACACAGCGACACCCGGCCGTGACTAGGGTGTGCACGTTCACAGTTCTTCCCGATGGAGCGCCCCATGGATCACCCGCGGTACCCCCGCCCGCTCGGACTCGACCCGCTCGCCTACGGCGGCGACTACAACCCCGAGCAGTGGCCCGAGGAGGTCTGGGCCGAGGACGTCCGGCTGATGCGCGAGGCCGGAGTCACCATGGTGAGCGTCGGGATCTTCTCCTGGGCGCTGCTCGAACCCGAGCGCGGCCAGTACGAGTTCGGCTGGCTCGACCGGCTGCTCGACCTGCTGCACGCCAACGGCATCCGCGCCGACCTGGCCACCCCCACCGTCGTCCCGCCCGCCTGGTTCTACCGCGACCACCCCGAGGCGCTGCCCGTCACCCGCGAGGGCACCCGCTACGCCTTCGGCTCGCGCGGCGCGATCTGCCACAGCTCCCCCGCCTACCAGCACGCCGCCGCCACCATCACCGAACGGCTCGCCCGCCGCTACGGCGACCACCCCGCCGTCGCCCTGTGGCACGTCCACAACGAGTACGGCGTCCCGGTCAGCGACTGCTACTGCGAGGAGTCGGCCGCCCACTTCCGGCGCTGGCTGGGCGAGCGCTACGGCACCCTCAAGGAACTCAACTCCGCCTGGGGCACCGCCTTCTGGGGCCAGCGCTACACCCGTTGGGACGACGTCCAGCCGCCCCGGCTCACCCCCACCGCGGGCAACCCCGCCCAGCAGCTGGACTACGCCCGCTTCACCAACGACGCCGTCCTCGCCAACTTCAAGCGCGAACGCGACCTGCTGCACCGCCTCGCCCCCGGCATCCCGGTCACCACCAACTTCATGACCGCGCTCAGCCAGTGCCAGTCGATGGACTACTGGGCCTGGGGCCGCGAGGTCGACCTGGTCGCCAACGACCACTACCTGGTCGCCGAGGACCCGCGCAGCCAGATCAACCTCGCAATGGCCGCCGACCTCACCCGCTCCGTCGCCGGCGGCCGCCCCTGGCTGCTGCTCGAACACTCCACCGGCGCCGTCAACTGGCAGCCCCGCAACCTCGCCAAGCGCCCCGGCGAGCTCGCCCGCAACAGCCTCGCGCACGTCGCCCGCGGCTCCGAGGGCGCGATGTTCTTCCAGTGGCGGGCCTCCCGCTCCGGCGCCGAGAAGTTCCACTCCGCGATGCTCCCGCACGCCGGCACCAACAGCCGGACCTGGCGCGAAGTCGTCCAGCTCGGACAGGAGTTGGGCGCGCTCGCGGAGATCCGCGACAGCCTGGTGCGGGCCGACGCCGCGATGCTCTGGGACTGGGAGTCCTGGTGGGCGCAGCGCCTGGAGTGGCGCCCCAGCGTCGACCTGGACGCCCGCGAACGCGCCGAAGCCTGGTACACCGCGAGCTGGGACGCCCACCTCACCGTCGACTTCGCCCACCCCGAAGCCGAGTTGAGCCGCTACCCGCTGGTCGTCGTCCCCGCCCTCTACCTCACCACCGAGGCCGCCGCCCGCAACCTGCGCCAGTACGTCGAGGGCGGCGGCACCCTGCTGGTCTCCTGCTTCTCCGGCATCGTCGACGAGCACGACACCGTCCACCCCGGCCCGCACCCCGGCGCGCTGCGCGACGTACTCGGCCTCACCGTCGAGGAGTTCGCGCCGCTGCGGGCCGGTGGGAGCGTCCGGCTGGAGGGCGCCGCGAGCCCCGACGGGCTGCGCGCCGAGGCGTGGACCGAGTTCGTCGTCACCGAAGGCGCCGAGACGGTGTGGCGCTACGCCGACGACCCCGCCGAGGGCGGCCCCGCCGCCGCAGGCCCCGCCGTCACCCGGCACGCCCTCGGCGCCGGCCGCGCCTGGTACGTCTCCGCCCGCCTCGACGCCGACTCGCTCGCCCGGGTGCTGCGCGCCGTCTCCGCCGACGCCGGCCTGGCCGAGCGCCGGCTCCCCCACGACGTCGAGGTGGTGGAACGCGTGGGCGACCACGGCCACTACCTCTTCGCGATCAACCACGGCACCGCCGACGCCGACCTCCCGGCCCCCGGACCGGGCACCGAACTCCTCACCGGCGCCCGGGTCTCCGACACCCTCACCGTCCCCGCCGGCCGGACCAGGGTGCTCCGCCACTCCGCCGGACGGGGCTGACGGCGCAGGAGCCGGTGCCCCCGCGCGGGGGCACCGGGCCGCCCGAAATCCGCTTGCCCCGGGCCCCGGGCCCGCCAATGATCTGGGAATGGACCACGTGATACGAGCCGTGACCGGCGAGGACTGGCAGCAGGTCAAGCAACTGCGGCTGGACGCCCTGCGGGACCCGGTCGCGGGCATCGCCTTCCTGGACACGTACGACAACGCCGCCGGCAAGCCGGACGCGCACTGGCGGGAGCGGGCGGCCGGTTCCCGCGGCGAGGCGATCATCCAGCAGTTCGTCGCCGAGCGGCCGGACGGCGGCTGGGACGGATCGGTGACGGTGCTGATCGAGCGGGCCGGCCGCGCGGACGTCATGGGTGCGCCGGTCGAGGTCGACCAGGCCCACCTGGTGGGCGTGTTCGTCCGCCCCGAGCAGCGCGGCACCGGCCTGGCCGGGGCCCTGTTCGACGCGGCGGTCGCCTTCGCCCGCGGCCTCGACGAGCCGAAGGTCTCCCGCGTCCGCCTCTACGTGCACCAGGACAACCAGCGGGCCGAAGCCTTCTACCGCAAGGCCGGCTTCACCCGCAGCGGCCGCACCGTGCCCGTCCCGGGCGACGAGTCGTCCGTCGAGCGCGAACTCGTCCTCGGCCACTCGGGTTGAACCCGCCCCGCCGTGGGGCCGAGAGCCGTCGATCCGGGGGCGGGCCCCACCCGTGTACGGGCGGGCGGACTCGAACGGCATCACCTGGGTCGAGGAGCTCCGGGCGAGCGGGGTGCTGCCGCACGGTGTCGAGCTGACCTGGCCGCAGGCCGCGCAGGCGCCCAACTCGGCACACCGGTACGAGGAACCGCCGAACCCCGGGGTCGGTAAGGACTCTTGACAGTCGGGTGGCCCGGACCACCAGTATTGGCCCGGCCAGAGTGCTTCAGGCCACCGAAGTCCCCCACCTTCGAAGGGAGCGCGGTCCATGGCCGGACCCGTTCGCGCACCACTGCGAGCCCTGCTCGCCGGAGCCGTCACCGCCGCCGTCGCCGGCGCGGTGCTCACCGGCACCGGAGCCGCCCACGCGGCGGGCACCCCACTGCCCGCCCGGGTCCTCGCCCCGTCGCCCGCGGCGTCGAGCGTCCAGGTGCCCGCGATCCAGGTGCAGGTCAACCCGTCCTCGGGGACGGTGGCCGCCGGCTCGTCGGCCACCGCGACCGTGGGCACGGCCATCATCAACAACGGCTCGTACACGTCCATCGCGCTGACGGTCAGCGGCGCCCCCGCGGGGGTCACCGCCTCGGTCAGCCCGTCCTCGGTCAGCGGGAGCTCCAGCGCCGTCCTGTCGGTGTCGACCCTCTCCACGGTCGTCCCCGGCACCTACCCGCTGACGGTCAGGGGCGCGCTGACCGGCACCTCAGCCACGTCCTCCGCGACCTACACGCTCACCGTGACCGGCGGCGCCACCGCCCCGGCGTGCTCCACCGCCCCCTGGGTCGGCACACAGGTCTACACCGGTGGCAACACCGTCTCGTGGCAGGGCCACCGGTGGAGCGCCAAGTGGTGGACGCTGGGCGAGGAGCCCGGCACCACTGGTCAGTGGGGGGTCTGGCAGGACCTCGGCCCCTGCTGACCCGCACGCATCGCCGGGCCGCGGCCCGGAACCGGGCCCGGCGAGAGCGTGCGCGCCGGCCCGGAGCGGATCGGGCCGCGGGACGGGCGGAACCCGGGACGGCGGCACGGCGGCGCCCGGGTCAGTCCTTGCGGCCCGTCGCGGCGACGGTGACGCCCAGGCCGATCATGGCGAGGCCGCCGACCCCGCCGACCAGGGAGAGCCGCCGGGGCGAGCGGGCGAACCAGTCGCGGGCGGTGGCCGCGACCAGGCCCCACGCCATGTCGGAGACCACGGCGATGAGGTTGAAGACCAGGCCGAGCAGCAGCATCTGCGCGGTGACGTTCCCTTGGTCGCGGTCGACGAACTGCGGCAGCACCGCGGCGAAGAACACGATGGTCTTGGGGTTGGTCACGCCGACGGCGAAGCCCTCCCCGAACGTCCGCAAGCTGCTCCGGGGGGCTGCTCCGACCCCGCCGAACGCCGCCCGCAGCGAGCCGCGCTCGCGCCACGCCCTGATGCCGAGGAGCACCAGGTAGGCGGCGCCCGCCAGCTTGAGCAGGGTGAAGAGGAGGACGGAGCGCTCCACCACCGCGCCCACCCCGAGCGCCACGGCCACCACCAGGGCGTACGCGCCGCTGGTGTTCCCCGCGACCGTGGTCAGCGCGGCGCGCCGGCCCTGGGCCAGCGCCCGCCCGATCACGAACAGCACGCTCGGGCCGGGGATCACGATCAGCAGGGACGACATGGCCGCGAAGGCGAGCAAGCGGTCGGCGGACACCATGGGAGTCATGCAAGCACGGGGCGGCCCGTTCCTTCCAGTGGTTTTCCCGTTCGAGGCTTTGCCAAAGCTTTACTGACGGTCCGTCAACTCCCGCTCCCCGCGCCACCTCCGCTCCCGTCCACCATCCGGGACGACTGGCCGGGGCGGAGGGTCGCGCAGTAATTTAGTTCACATCAGCTAACTATCATCACGGCTTCCCAGGGGGCGGCAGGAGATGGCGGACGTGGACATCGAGCAGGGCAGCAAGAAACGGTGGATCGGCGCGGAACACCCGCGCTACAAGTGGGTGGCGCTGTCCAACACCACCCTCGGCATGCTGATCGCGACGATCAACTCCTCGATCGTGCTGATCTCGCTGCCGGCGATCTTCAACGGCATCCACCTCAACCCGCTGGAGCCGGGCAACGTCAGCTACCTGCTGTGGATGCTGATGGGCTACATGCTGGTCACGGCGGTGCTGGTGGTCACGCTGGGACGGCTCGGCGACATCTGGGGCCGGGTGCGGATCTACAACGCGGGCTTCCTGATCTTCACCATCACCTCGGTGGTCCTCTCGCTCGACCCGATGGACGGCGGCGGCGGCGCGCTCTGGCTGATCGGCTGGCGCGTGGTCCAGGCCGTCGGCGGCGCCATGCTGATGGCGAACTCCGCCGCCATCATCACCGACGCCTTCCCGGCCAAGCAGCGCGGCATGGCGCTCGGCGTCAACATGGTCGCCGCGATCGCCGGCTCGTTCATCGGCCTGGTCCTCGGCGGCGTGCTGGCCGAGTGGAACTGGCGCTCGATCTTCTGGGTCAACGTCCCGATCGGCATCATCGGCACCGTCTGGGCCTACCGCTCGCTGCACGAGACCGGGATCCGCCGCCCCGGGAAGATCGACTGGTGGGGCAACATCAGCTTCGCCGTCGGCCTCACCGCGCTGCTCGCGGGCATCACCTACGGCATCCAGCCGTACGGCGGCCACACCATGGGCTGGACCAACCCCTGGGTGCTGGCCGGGCTGATCGGCGGCGCGGCCGTCCTGATCGCGTTCTGCCTGATCGAGATGAAGACTGCCGAACCGATGTTCCCGCTGCGGCTGTTCCGCGACCCGGTGTTCGCGGGCGGCAACCTGGCGACGCTGCTCGGCTCGATCGCCCGCGGCGGCCTGCAGTTCATGCTGATCATCTGGCTGCAGGGCATCTGGCTGCCGCTGCACGGCTACGACTACGAGGACACCCCGCTCTGGGCGGGCATCTACCTGGTGCCGCTGACCATCGGCTTCCTCGCCGCCGGCCCGGTCTCCGGCTACCTCTCGGACCGCTTCGGCGCCCGGCTGTTCGCGGCCGGCGGCCTGGTCGTGATGGCGGCCTCGTTCGCCGGACTGCTGATCCTGCCCACCGACTTCGGGTACGTGTGGTTCGCCCTGCTGGTGTTCCTCAACGGCCTCGGCGGCGGCCTGTTCGCCGCCCCCAACACCGCGCTGGTGATGTCCAGCGTCCCGGCCGCCGACCGCGGCGCCGCCTCCGGCATGCGCGCCACCTTCCAGAACGCGGGCATGGTGCTGTCCATCGGCGTGTTCTTCTCGCTGATGGTCGCGGGCCTGGCCGGATCGCTCCCGCAGACCCTCACCGACGGCCTCACCGGACAGGGCGTCTCGCCCGCCGACGCCCACACGGTGGCCCAACTCCCGCCCGTCGGCATGCTGTTCGCGGCCTTCCTCGGCTACAACCCGATCCACGAACTGCTCGGCCCGCAGGTGCTCTCCGGCCTGCCCACCTCCAACGCCCAGACCCTCACCGGCCGGGACTTCTTCCCGCACCTGATCTCCGGCCCGTTCCACGACGGCCTGATGGTGGTCTTCTCGCTCGCCATCGCGATGTCGCTGGTCGCCGCCCTGGCCTCGCTGCTGCGCGGCCGCAAAGCGGGTACGGTCGGGGACGGCCCCGAGGACGGCGCGGCCGCCGTCCCGGACGGGGACGCCGCGGTGTCCCGGGGCGCGGCGTGACGTGAAGCGGACGGCGGAGCAGGGGAGTCCAACGGTGGGACAACAGGACGAGGGCGGGCTGGACCCGGCCGAGGTGGCGCGGCTGCGGCTGGTGATCGCCCGGCTGAACCGGCACCTGATGCGAGCCTCCGACCGGCAGGAGTTCACCTTCACCCAGCAGTCCGCGCTGGCCCGGATCGAGCAGCACGGCCCGATCCGGCTCGGCGAACTCGCCGGGCTGGAACGGGTCTCCGCCCCGTCGATCACCCGCACCGTCGCCTCGCTGGTCGAAACCGGCATGGTCAACCGCGTCCCCGACCCCAGCGACGGCCGCTCCGTCCTGGTCGAACTCTCCCCGGACGGCGTCGAGTTGCTGGCCCACATCCGCCGCCGCCGCTCCGAACTGCTGGCCCGCCGGGCCGCCGAACTCACCGAGGCGGAACGGCGGACCCTGATGGCGGCCCTGCCGGTGCTGGAACGCCTGGTCGCCTTCGAGGACTGAGACCGCCCGGGGCGGCGACGCCACACCGGAAGGCCACACCGGAACGCCCGGCCGGAACGCCCGGCGGGGCGTTCCGGCTCCCGCTTCCGGCTCTTTACTTCCGGCTGCCCGAGGACGAAGATCAACGGGACGTTCGGGGACGACGGGGAGGCGGGCATGAGCCGGAACAGGGCGCTGGGCCTGCTGGTCGGCCCGATCCTGCTGCTCGCCGGGCTGCTCTGGGCCTCCTACCACCTGGTGACCCACGTCCGCTACGCCGGGGCCTCGCAGGTGCGGGCGACCGTCCTGACCGCCCACTACGAGCAGGACGGACGCGGCGTCCACGCCCGCCGGATCGTGCTCGCCGTCCCGGAGGCGGTTCCCCTCGACAACCTCTCCAGTGCCCCCGAGGGCCTGCGCCCCGGCGACACCGTCACCGCCCTCACCCGCCCCGGCCACGCCCTCCTCCCCGGCCAGCTCCGCTGGTCCCTGCTGCTGCTCCCGTCGTGCTTCGTGCTGGTCGGCCTGGCCGGCACCGCGACCGGCGTCATGCACCGGCGGGAGAACCCGCCGCCGCGCCCCGCCGATCCGGAAGCCTGGGACTGAGCACGGGACCGGACGGGCCAGGGCGGGACGGTCAGGGCGGGACGGTCAGGCCGTCAGTTCGGCCAGTTCGGCCGGGGTCAGCTCCAGGTCCGCCGCCGCCAGGTTGTCGGCGAGGTGGGCGGGCGAGGAGGTGCCCGGGATCGGGCAGACGTGGGGGCCCAGCGCCAGCAGCCAGGCGAGCAGGATCCGCGGCACGCTCGCCCGGTGCGCCTCGGCGATCCGGTGCACCGCGGGCGACACCGCCGGGTCGCCGCCCGCCAGCGGCGGGAACGGCACGTAGGCGATGCCGAGCGCCCGGCACTCCGCCAGCAGCGCCAGGTCCGCGCGCCGGGTCAGGTTGAAGTGGTTCTGCACGGCGGCCACCGGCGCCACCGCGCGGGCCTCCGCCAACTGCCCGGCCGTCACGTTGCTCACCCCGAGCTCCCCGACCAGCCCCGCCCGCCGCAGCTCGGCCAGCGCCGCGAAGCGCTCGGCCAGCGGCTCCCCGGGATCCGGGCTCATCGCACCGATCCGCAGGTACACCAGGTCCAGCCGCTCCAGGCCGAGTTCCCGCAGGTTCCGTTCGACCGCCCCGCGCAGCTCCGCCGCCGTGGCCGGAGCCGTGAACGCCCCGTCCGGGGTGCGCTGCGGCCCCACCTTGACGGCGATGAACACCCGTTCCCGGTACGGGTGCAGGGCCTCGCGCAGCAGGGCGTTGGCGGAGCGTTCCCCGGCGAAGTAGAAGGCCGCGGTGTCGAAGTGGTCGACGCCTGACTCCACCGCGCGGCGCAGCACCTCCCGAGCCGCGGCGGGTTCGGCGAGCGGCAGCCGCATCGTCCCGAACCCGATCCGGGACAGCGTGGCGCCGCCGGACAGCGTGAAGTCCCGGGCACGGTCGTACTCCTGATTGATCGTCATGTCAGAATCCTCTTCGGATCCCGGACGGGGGCAACGGGTCGGCAGCATGCTGCCGGTCGTCGAACCGGACGACCGAACGACGGCGAGGGGGTGCGGAGTGGTGTCCGCCGAGGAACAGGTGACCACGATCCACGGGAAGCGCGAACTGCTGCTCCGGGCGGCCCCGTTGTTCGCGGGCGCGCGCGAGGAGTTCCTCTGCGCGGCCGCCGACCGGGACACCTGGTCCGGCGCCGCCGACGCCGCCGGTGCGGTCGGTACGGCCGGTGTGGCCGAGCGTCCCGCCGGTCTGCGGGTGCGCAAGCTCTACACCCCGTCGGTGGTGGCGGACGACGCGTTCGCCGCCCACGCGTTCCGGGTCGCCGCCGCCGGGGGCCAGGTCCGGGTCAGCAGTTCCGGGCTGCCGGCCGAGATGATCGTGGTGGACGCCCGGGTGGCCGTCCTCGGCGGCACCGGCCCCGGCGGGCGGCCGACCTACTCGGTGCTCCGCGCCCCGACCGTGGTCGAGGGCCTGCGCACCCTGTTCCGCAGCGCCTGGGAGGCGGCCCGCGACCTCGCCGAGCACCGGGACCGCCCGGTCCCGGTCCTCGACACCAGGGCCCGCGCGGTGCTGCGGACGCTCGGCCGGGGCCTCACCGACGAGAGCGCCGCCCGCGATCTGGACATGTCGCTGCGCAGCTACCGGCGGCGGGTGGCCGAGCTGATGGTCCTGCTGGAGGCGGACAGCCGCTTCCAGGCGGGCACCCGGGCCCGCGAGCTGGGGCTGGCCTGACCGTCCGGCCGACCCGCGCCCGCCGGGGCCCGCTCCCGGCGGGGCCGGGGTCAGAGGATGGTCAGGACGGTGGCGAAGTCCAGGGCGCTCGCGCCGCCGGGGCGGTCGCAGGCGAGCAGGTCCAGGTTCGGGGCGGTGAAGGTCTCGACCACCGCGCCGCCGAGGAACTCGCCCGAGGTGACGGTGCCGGTCTCGGTGATCACCGTGGTGGCCAGGCCGCGCACCACCGTCGCGGTGAACGGGAAGCTGCTGCTGGTCCCGTTGTTCCAGCGGACGGTCTCCGTGCCGGTCTCGGTGAGCAGTTGGTCGCAGCTCAGCTCCAGCAGCGCGGTGACGTCCCGCTCCCCGGCGCTCGCCGTCGACCCGACGGCCAGGCAGCTGCCGGTGGGGCTGTGCGGGCCGGTGACGTTCAGGTCGCCGTCCACCGTCACGGTGGTCGGCCGGACGGTGTGGGTCAGGCCCGGGCTGTACGTGGTGTACGTCCAGCCGGTGCAGGTGACGGTGGCGAGCAGGGCCGGGGCGGCCTGCGCGGGGGCGCCGGCCGACAGCCCGGCACCGCCGAGCAGCAGGGCCAGCAGGCCGGCGAGAGTGGTGGCACGTCCGGTACGGAGCACGGCAGCCCTCCAGAGGGTGACGGCGGTGACGGCGGTGACGGCGGTGGCGGGACGACGGCGGCGGCCCCGGTCGCCCCGCCCCGGCCGGGCAGTGGCGGGGGCGGGCGACGGGGCAGCGCACCCAGGGTCGCGGCGGGCCCGCCGCCCGGCAAGGCGTACCCCGCCGACCGCCGGGCCGGGGTCGAGGAATGGCCGGACGCCGACCGCTCCGGGCCGGTCCTGGCCGAGGACGTTCGCGCAACCGCTCGAAAACCGGCCCCGGATCAGGACGCCTGTGCGGCGATCCCGTCCAGCACCATCTCCAGGCCCACCGCGAACGACTCGCCTGGCGTCAGGTGGTCGGCCGAGACCATCACCTCGGCGATCGTCGGATGCCGCCCCTGCGCCAGCACCCGCATCATGTACGGACCCATCGCCACCTGCCAGTCGCGGTCCGAACGCCCCTCCGCCCGCTCCGCCCGACGCTGCGCCACCTCCACCCGCAGCCGCCCCGCCAGGTACGCGTGGAACACCCCCGCCGCCTGCTGCACCCGGGTCGGCTGCCCGGCGAAGCCCGGCGCGCCGTGCACCACGGACAGCGCGGTCTCCCGGGCGGCCAGCGCGTTCGGCCCCAAGTGCGGCCGCCCGCCGAGCAGTTCGATGAACCACTCGTGCCGCAGTGCCGCCGCCCGGTAGCGTCCGGCGATCGCCCGCAGTTCCTCCCGCCACCCGGTCGGTGCCGGTGCCGGTGCCGGTGCCGCCGCTGCCGTCAGCCGGGAGGTGGGCGGGGCGATCTCCCCGTACACCGCGTCCACCATCAGCTCCAGCAGTTCGGCCTTGGTCTCCACGTACCCGTACAGCCGCATCGGGCCGACCTCCAGCGCCGCCGCGACCCGCCGGATCGACACCCCCTCCAGCCCGTCCGCGTCGGCCAGTTCGAGCGCCGCGCCGACGATCAGCGCCCGGCTCAGCGGTGCGGGCGAACGCCGCTCCGGCGGCTCCGGGCGCTCCCAGACCAGCCCGGTCCCGGTCTCGGGCCCGGTCCCGGTGTCGGCGTCGTGAGAGGACGTCATGGCAGGCGGTCTCCGTTCGGCGGTGCGGGCGGTGCGGGCGGTGCGGGCGGTGCGGGAACACGATACGGGGGTGCGTTGCGATACAGCGTATCGGCTCGATACGGTGTATCGAAAAGGTTCGGCGAACGAGGGGGAGGACGGAAAATGGCACACCCGACGGAGGTGGCGATCGTCGGCGGCGGCCCGGGCGGGCTGACCCTGGCCCGGCTGCTCACCATGCGCGGCGCCCGGGTCACCGTCTACGAGCGCGACGCCGGCCGGGCCGCCCGCACCCAGGGCGGCACGCTCGACCTGCACGCCGACACCGGGCAGCGCGCCCTGCGCGCGGCCGGGCTGACGGAGGCGTTCCGCCGGCACGCCCGCCCCGAGGGGGAGGACATGCTGCTGCTCGACCACGCCGGCACCGTCCTGCACCGCGACGACACCCCGGACGACTCGCCCGCGCTCCGCCCCGAGATCGACCGCGCCGACCTGCGCGGCCTGCTGCTGGACGCGCTCCCACCCGGCACCGTCGCCTGGGGCCGCGCCCTGCGCACCGCCGCCCCGGCCCCGAACGGCGGCTGGGAGCTGGAGTTCGCCGACGGCGACCGGGCCCGCCACCGGGTCCTGATCGGCGCCGACGGCGCCCACTCCCGCCTCCGGCCGCTGCTCACCCCCGCCGTGCCGCACCACCTCGGCGTCAACACCGTCGAGGGCGCCGTCCCCGACATCGACCGCACCCACCCCGGCCTGGCCGCCACCGTCGGCCGCGGCAGCTACTGGGTGGTCGGCGACGGCCGCTCGCTCGCCGCCCAGCGCTGCAGCGACGGCTCGGTCCGGGTCGGCCTGTCCTTCCACGGCCCCGCCCACCGCGCCGCCGACTGGCTCACCACCTGCGGCATCCCGTTCGCCCGCCCCGACGAGGCCCGGGCCGCGCTGCTCCCGCTGTTCGACGGCTGGACGCCCGCCTGCCGGGCCCTGATCAGCGCCTGTACCGGTTCGCTCACCCCCCGCGCGCTGACCGCCCTGCCGGTCGGCCTGCGCTGGGCGCACCGCCCCGGCCTCACCCTGCTCGGCGACGCGGCCCACCTGATGCCCCCCGTCGGCCACGGCGCCAACGCCGCGATGCGCGACGCCCTGGAGCTCGCCACCGCGCTCGACGCCGCCCCCGGCGACCCCGACGCCGCCCTGCGGGCCTACGAGGAGGAGATGTTCGCCCGCACCGCCGGGGTCGCCGCCGAGTCGGCCCGGATCCTGGAGATGATCACCTCCCCGGCCGGGGGCCACCGGATCGCCGCGTTCTTCCGCGGCGAGGGCGGCTGAGCCGCGCCGCCGGGAAAAGCCCTGGACAGGGCGCCCCCGCGGTCCGGCAGGATGGCCCGGAACGATCTTCACGAGGAGCGGGCATGGGTACGGCGGACGACGGGGCGGTGGAGCTGATCCACCTCGCCGACGGGCGGAACAGCGTGGTGGTCCGGGTGCTGGGCCGGCGCGAGCCGGACGGGCTGGCCGCCGAGGTGGTCGTCGCGAGCGGATTCTGTACCGGCCGGCTCCCGGTCCGCCTCCCGCCCGCCGAGCTGGACGCCTGGGCGGCGGCCCTGGACGACCTGGTCCTCGGCCGGAGCGTCTGCTGGCTGACCGACGCCCGGAACCCGGAGATCAACGTCGCGTTCGACACCCAGTTCACCGTCCCGCTGGTCACCGTGGAGGACGTCCAGGGCTCCGCCACCGCCATGGCCGTCCCGGTGGACCTCCGGGACGGCTGGATCGACGAGCAGCGCGAGCGGCTGGAACGCGTCCGCCGGACGTACCGGGTGTGACGGCCGCCCTCAGCCCGGCCGCCCTCAGCCCGGCCGCCCTCAGCCCCGCTGGCCTCGGTCCGGCCGCCCTCAGCCCGGCCGGCCTCAGTCCGGTCGTCCTCAGTCCGGTCGTCCTCAGCCCCGGCGGCGCAACTCGCAGGGGTGCGGGAGGTAGGGGCCGAGGAAGCCCTCCCGGTCGCCGTTCTTGAAGGCCAGCGCCCGGCCGGTCAGGCCGCCGTCCTGCAGGCGCAGTTGGAGGCCGAACGCGGGGCTGTTCAACCGGGCGTCCGCGGTGGGCAGTTGGAGCGCCGCGATCAGGCGCAGGTCCCAGCGGTGGGAGGCGGCGGCCGGGACGGCGACCGGCGGCAGGTCGGCCAGCCGGACCTCGACCAGGCCGTCCGGCAGCGCGGCGAGCGCCAGCGGGACGGCGCCGTCGGGGGTGGCGACCTCGCCGGACCAGCGGCCCGCGGGCAGAGCGAGCGGCAGGTCCGGCTCGTCGACCGGGGCCAGGTGCGCCGGGTCGAACTCCGGGGCCAGCACGCCCGTCAGGTGCGCGACCACCACGTTGCGGGCGGACTTGTCGGTCGAGTTGGCGAGCACCGCCACCGACAGCCCCCGCCCGGGCAGGTCGATCATCATCGCCGCGACGCCGCCCATCCCGCCGCCGTGGCTGCTGCACACCGAGCCGTCCGCCGCGCGCTGGACGACCCGCCCCAGCCCGTACCCCAGCTTCCCGCCGGGGGCGATGGCGGGCGCGTCGAGGACGGCCGCGGCGGTGCCGGGCGCCAGCAGTCCGGCCGAGCGGCGGGCGAACAGCGCGACGTCGCCGGCCGTCGCCCAGCCCGCCCCCGCCGCCGGGTGCCCCTCCCGGCAGGGCGGGTAGGCCCGCCCGTCCGGGGTGTACCGCACCGCGGCCGGGGCGGGGCCGGGGTGGACCGGCCCGAAGGCGAAGCCCGCCAGCCCGAGCGGCTCGGCGACCCACTCCCGCAGCAGGGTTCCCAACTCCCGTCCGGTGGCCGCCTCCAGCGCCCGGGCCACCTCCTGGTAGCCGATGTTGGAGTACTCGAACTCGCCGTCCGGCGCGTGCAGTTGCCTGCGGTAGCGGGCCAGGTCGATCGGCCCCGGAGCGCCGTCGGGACGGTAGGAGAAGTCGTAGTACCCGGGGAACCCGCCCCGGTGCCGCAGCAGTTGGCGCACCGTCGGCGCCGCGTGCGCGAACTCCCCGGCCAGCGGCGCGTCCAGGTCCAGCAGCCCCCGGTCCGCGGCCAGGCACGCCGCGAGGCCGGTGAACGCCTTGGTCACCGAGGCCAGCCCGTACGCCGTCCCCGGCGTGGCCGGCCGCCCCGCCGCGACGTCCGCCCACCCGTACGCCCGGGCGAGCACCAGCTCCTCGCCCGCCGCCACGGCCACGCTCACCGACGGGCAGCCGGTCTCCGCCAGCACCCGTTCGCACGCCTCGTCCAGTCCGTCCAGTCCGTCCAGCCCGTTCGGCATGCCGGTTCCCCTTCTCGCGGCGGTCCGTTCCGGGTACCAGTGTGACGTCCGCGAACCGTTGACGGCGGGTCAGCCCCCGCCGCGCAGCCGGTCGGCCTCGACGGGCAACTCGGCGGGCAGGCCGGTGAACGGCCCGGCGGCGTCGGTGCGGGCCAGGTCGAGCAGTGGCCGCGGCGGCCCGGTCGCACAGCGCGAAGGACCGCTCGGGACGTTCGTGCATCCGCAGCGCGGCCCCGGCCAGGGCCGAGTGCGGGGGCGCCGATCGACCGGAGGAGAGGAAGCGGGGTGCGTCGGCCTGGCCGACCAGTAGCGGGGCGACGGCCAGCTGCAGTTCGTCGGCCAGGCCCTCGGCCAGGAAGCGGGTGT
>NZ_JBSGET010000119.1:0-13291 GCF_053603035.1 Kitasatospora sp. NPDC004272
AACGCGCCACGCCCCCGGCGGCCACCCGGAGCACCCGGCCCGTCGGGGCGCCCGGCCGGCCAGAGCACACAGGAGGACATGGTGGCGCAGGCCCCCGCCCCGGCCGTCCGGACGCCCGCCCGGCCGGTCCGCTGGACCCGCCCCGCCACCTGGCCCCGCGAAGTGCTCGCCCTGGCCGCGTACTGGATCGCCAGCCGGGCGCTGATGGTCGGCCTGATCCGCTCCGGCCGGACCGAGCCCGCCATCGAGGTGCACCGGCTCTACCAGGGCTGGTACCGGGTCCTGCGCACCGGCACCTTCCCGGTCGACGACGTCACCTGGCAGTACCCGCCCGGCGCGGCGCTGCCGATGCTCGCGCCGGGCCTGCTGCCCTTCCTCAGCTACCTGCAGGCGTTCGTGCTGCTGGTGCTGGTGGCCGACGCCGCCGTGCAGGTCGCGCTGCTGGCCGCCGGGCGCGGCCCGGGCCGCTCCGACTGGGGCGCCTGGGCCTGGGCGCTGGCCCTGCCGCTGCTGCTCGGCCTGCCGTACGGCCGGTACGACCTGCCCGCCACCGCGCTCGCGGTCGGCGCGCTGCTGCTGGTCCCGGCCCGGCCCGGGGCCGCCGGGGTGCTGGCCGGGGTCGGCGCCCTGGTGAAGGTCTGGCCGGCGCTGACCCTGCTGGGCACCCCGCGCGGCCGCACCACCCGGCAGGCCTGGACCGCCGCCGCCGTCTCGGCGCTCGCCCTGCTGCTGGTGTTCGCCGCGTTCTTCGACCACGCCTTCGACTTCCTGCACGCCCAGCGCGGCCGGGGCGTGGAGATCGAGTCGCTGGGCGGCAGCGCCCTGCAGGTCGCCCGGCAGTTCGGCTGGTCCGGCCGGGTCGAGCAGCACTACGGCTCGCTGGAGTTCCTCGGCCGGTACGTGCACCGCGTCGCGCAGCTGTCGCTGCTGCTGACCGCCGCCGCCTTCGCCTGGCTGCTGCTGTGGCGGGTCCGGGCCCGCCGCTGGACGGCCGCCACCCCG
The DNA here is from genome assembly GCF_053603035.1 of Kitasatospora sp. NPDC004272. Lineage (NCBI taxonomy): Bacteria > Bacillati > Actinomycetota > Actinomycetes > Kitasatosporales > Streptomycetaceae > Kitasatospora > Kitasatospora sp. NPDC004272. The sequence continues at coordinate 1,003 of NZ_JBSGET010000119.1, forward strand.
TACGACGCGGCGCTGAGCGCGGTGCTGCTGTTCACCGTCACCAGCCGGGTGATCTCCCCGCAGTACCTGGTCTGGCTGATCGGCCTGGCCGCGGTCTGCCTCACCGTGGAGGGCACCACGCAGCGGCCGGTGGCGTTCCTGCTGCTGCCCGCGGTCGGCGTCACCACCATCGACTACCCGCTGTTCTTCGACTCGATGCAGGCGGGCGGCTGGTGGCCGACCGCCGTCATCCTGACCCGCAACGGGCTGCTGCTCGCCGCCGCCGGCTGGTCGGCGGCCCGGCTGTGGCGGGCCACCGTCTCCCCGCTGCCCGCGCCCCGCCAGGCCGCGGGCGCCCCTGGCGCCACCGACGACCCGCGCACCGACCCGGACGCGGTGCCTGCGGCCTGACCCCGCGTCAGGGGTCGTACACTCCCCCAATGGCCGACACCGCGCTGGACCGGCTCGCCGCCGGCAAGTACCTGCTGATCACCAGCTACAAGAAGGACGGCAGCGCCGTGCCCACCCCCGTCTGGGTGGTCCGGGACGGCGACGCCCTCGGGGCCTGGACCGTCGCGGACTCCTGGAAGGTCAAGCGGATCCGGCGCCGCGCGGACGTCCTGGTCGGACCGTGCGACGTGCGCGGCAACCCCAGCGGCAAGCCGCTGCCCGCGCACGCCGAGATCGCCGACGCCGACACCACCGAGCGCTACCGGCAGCTGCTCGCCCGCAAGTACGGCCTGCTCGGCCGGCTCACCCTGCTCGGCAGCCGCCTGCGCCGGGGCAGGACCGGCACGGTCGGCATCACCGTCCGGCTGGACCAGTAGGCTCCACGGCCCCCGCGCCGCCCCCGGCCTCAGCCCTCGTACGGCAGCAGGTCGGGGCGCTTGGCCGGGCGGCCGTCGCCGGAGGAGCGGCCGCGCAGCCGGCGGCCGATCCACGGGCCGACGTGGGTGCCCAGCCAGCGGACGTCCGCGCGGGCCTTCTGGCCGCGGGTGCGGGGGTCCGGCTCGGACAGCGGCGCCCGCCAGTCCTCGGCCGACGGGCGGCCGAGCGCCTCCAGCACCGCCAGCGCGACCCGGCGGTGGCCCTCCGGGGACAGGTGCAGCCGGTCCTCCGCCCAGAGCCGGCGGTCGTCGAAGGCGGGCGCCGAGAACAGGTCGACCAGCACCACCCGGCCCGGGTTCTCCCGGACCACGCCCTCGACGTACGCCTTCATCCGCAGGATCGCGGGCAGCAGGCGGCCGCTGCCCGCCATCCGGCGGGTCGGGTCGGTGGAGGTGAACAGCACCACGGTGCGGCCCTCGGCGAGCAGTCCGCGGACGCACTCGCCGAGCAGCCGCTCGACCAGCGCGACGTCGCAGCCCGGGCGCAGCACGTCGTTCAGGCCGCCCGCCAGCGTCACCAGGTCGGCGTCGGTGGCCGCGGCCAGGTCGACCTGCTCGGCCCGGATCTGGCCGATCAGCTTGCCGCGCACCGCGAGGTTGGCGTACCGGAAGCCGGACCCGCCCGCCGCGCCGGACTGCCCGGACTGCCCGTCCTCGGCGGCGCCGGCGGCCTCGGCGGCCAGCGCGGCCGCGACCCGGTCCGCCCAGCCGCGGAAGTGCCCGTCGGGCAGCACGTCGTCGCACATGCCCTCCGTGAACGAGTCGCCCACCGCCACCATCGTCCGGTACTGCCGCACACCGCCTCCTGGATCGTTCCCGACCGCCCACCCTACCGAGGCGTAACCGGTGGGTCCGGGCCGGGCGTTCAGGCCGCCGGGCGGGGCACCACCTCCAGCGCGGCCGGGCCGTTGACGATCAGCGACGGGATCCGGGCGGGCGGCCGGTCCGGGTCGGCCAGGGCGAGGTCGGGCAGCCGCTCGAACAGGGTGCGCAGCGCGATCTCGGCCTCCAGCCGGGCGAGCGGCGCGCCCACGCAGAAGTGCGGGCCGTGGCCGAAGGCGAGGTGGCCCTTGTCGGCGCGGGTCGGGTCGAACTCGTCGGGGCGGTCGGGGTGGCGTTCCGGGTCCCGGCCGGCGGCGGCGAAGCCGATGATGATCGGGTCGCCCTTGGGGATCAGCACGCCCTCGCCGAGGTCGAGGTCGGCCAGCGCGTAGCGCAGCGGCAGGTACATCACCGGGCCCTCCAGGCGCAGGGTCTCCTCGATGACGTCCGTCCAGCCGATCTCACCGGCCGTGACCGCCGCCAACTGCTCGGGGTGGTCGAGGAGTTCGAGGACGGCGCTGACGATCAGGTTGACGGCGGTCTCGAAGCCGGCCGCAATCATGGTCAGCAGGGTGCCGAGCAGTTCGTGGTCGGCCAGCGGGCGTTCGCCGGGGCGGTCGGAGAGCAGCAGGTCGCTGGTCAGGTCGGACGCCGGGTGGGCCCGCTTGTGGGCGAGCAGTTCGGCGAGGCGCTCGTACAGCCGGGTCAGCGCGGCGAGCGAGTCGGCCTCGTCGAGCGAGGAGTCGAGGACGGTGTCGATCAGTTCGCCGAGCGGGTCGCGCAGGTGCCCGGGGACGCCGAACAGGTCGCAGATCACCGTCATGGTCAGCGGCCGGGCCAGCGCGTGCCGCAGGTCGGCGCGCTCGCCGGGCGGGAGGGCGGCGAGCGCGCCGACCAGCTGGTCGGCGGTGGCCTGCACCTGCGGGCGCATCCGCTCGACCCGGCGCGGCAGGAAGGTCGGGGCGATCCGGCCGCGGGCCTCGCGGTGCGCGTCGCCGTAGTGGTTGACCAGGCTGTCCTGGAACGCCACCGACCCGAGCACCCAGCCGGGCGGGACGTCCCCGACTCCCGGCCAGTGCCGGCGGTAGTCGCGGGAGACCCGGGGGTCGGTGGTCAGCGCCTGGATCACCGAGTGCCGGGTCACCGCCCAGGCGAGCACCCCGCCGGGCAGCTCCACCCGCACCGCGGGCCCCCGGGCGCGCAGCCCGGCGGCCTCGGCGTGCAGGGCGGCCGCGGCCGGGTCCAGCACCGGGCAGCCCCGGACGGGCTCGGACGGGAGGGTGTTCACGCGTGCGCCTCCTCGGGATCCCGCACCACCGGGTGGGGCACCACGTCCAGGACCGCCGGACCGTTGATGATCATCGAGGGCAGCCGGGCGGGGGTGCCGCCGGGCTCGGCCAGCGCCAGGGCGGGCAGCCGCTCGAACAGGGTGCTCAGCGCGATCTCGGTCTCCAGCCGGGCCAGCGGCGCGCCGACGCAGAAGTGCGGGCCGTAGCCGAACGCCAGGTGGCTCTTGTCCGGGCGCGCCGGGTCGAAGACGTCCGGGCGGTCCGGGTGCACCCGCGGGTCCCGCCCGGCGGCGGCGAAGCCGATGATGATCGGGTCGCCCTTGCGGATCAGCACGCCCTCGCCGAGGTCGATGTCCTCGACCGCGTAGCGCAGCGGGACGTGCATCACCGGGCCCTCGACCCGCAGGGTCTCCTCGATCACGTCCGCCCAGCCGGTCCCGCCCGTCCGAACCTTGGCCAACTCCTCCGGGTGGGTGAGCAGTTCGAACACCGCGCTGGTGATCAGGTTGACGGCCGTCTCGAACCCGCCGGTGATCATCGTGAACAGGGTGCCGATCAACTCCTGGTCGGAGAGCGGCCGTTCGCCCGGACGGTCCGACAGCAGCAGGTCGCTGGTCAGGTCCGGCGCCGGGTGGGCCCGCTTGTGCGCCAGCAACTCGCTGAGCCGCTCGTTCAGTTCGACCTGGGCGGCGAGCGCGGTCCCCTCGTCGAGCGAGGAGTCCAGCACGCTGTCGATCACCTCGCAGAGCGCGTCGCGCAGCTCCTCCGGCACGCCGAACAGGTCGCAGATCACCGTCAGCGTCAGCGGCCGCGACAGCGCCAGCCGCAGGTCCGTCGACTCCCCCGGGCCGAGCGCGCCGAGCGCCCCCACCAGCCGGTCCGCCGTCGCCTGCACCCGCGGCCGCATCAGCTCCACCCGGCGCGGCAGGAAGGTCGGCCCGAGCCGGCCCCGCGACGCCCGGTGCTCCGCCCCGTACTGGTTGACGAAGCTGTCCTGGAACGCCACCGGCCCCAGCACCCAGCCCTCCGGCACGTCCGCCGCCCCCGGCCAGTGCAGCCGGTGGTCCCGCGACACCCGCGGGTCGGTGGTCAGCGCCTGGATCACCGCGTACCTGGTCACCGACCAGGCCCGCACCCCGCCCGGCAGCTCCACCCACACCGCCGGCCCCCGCTCCCGCAGCCCGGCCGCCTCCGCGTGCAGCGCGCTCCCGGCCGGATCGAGGAAAGGACATCTGGAAACGGAAGAATCGGACACGGCGTGCTCCCCTCACCGAAATCCCCGCACGAGTCCTCACATGGTGCGGCCCGCCGCCCCGCCCCCGGAAGCAACTCCCCGGCTTTGTCCTGATTCCGCCCCTGCCGCCCCCAACTCCCCTTCCAACAGCCCCAGTTGACCCAAAAACCCCGCCCGCCCCGGCCGGGCGGGCCGGGGCGGGCGGGGTTGTCGGGCGGCGGGCCGCGGGGTCAGGCGGAGGTGAGGGTGACGGCGGCTTCGGGGGTGTGGAGCTGGAAGGTGAGGGATTCCTGGAGGTAGAGGTGGACGGTGGTGTCGTCGTGGGAGAGGTAGCCGATGGAGAGGTCCTCGCCGAGGTGGAGTTCGAAGTCGCCGCCGCGGGCGGAGAGCAGGACGGCGCCCTCGACGGCGGGGGCCCAGATGATCTCGCCGTCGAGGAGCCGGGCGAGGTGGTTGTGGACGGGGTAGCCGTGGTCGGAGGTCTCGTTGACGGCGGTGAAGGTGTCGGCGCCGAGCAGCAGCGAGTAGGGGCCGCCGACGCCGGCCAGGCGCAGCGCGGTGAGGGCGCGGCTGACGGCGTTGGGGTACTCGCGGACGTCGGCGGGGAGGGCCACGGGGTGGTTGGAGGAGCCGTCCCGGATGCCGGTGATGCCGGCGGCCTGGTAGCCGTCGAAGACCGCGCGGTCCTCGGCGAGGGCGATGGTGCGGGCGGCGTCCTTGACCGGGTCCCAGTCGGAGTCCTTGGAGCCGCGTTCGACGTCGTCGACGGCGGCCCGGGTGACGGTGAAGGGGACGCGCAGTTCGACCACCTGGAGGGCCTCCCGGGCCCGGGCCTGGATGCCGTTGGCGGGGGCGGCGATGTCGGCCAGGTGCCCGGTCCCGACGGCGGCGAGCTCGGGGCCGTCCGGCCCGGCCAGGTCGACCACCCGACGCCCGGCGACGTGCAGGCGGAAGGTGCGCCGGGCCTCCTCCTCGATCTCGGCCCAGGCGGCGGCGGAGACGGGCGCCAGGTCGCGGTGCAGGTTGTTCACGGTGCGGGGCTCCTTTTCAGGCTGCCGATGTGGAGGCTGCCGTCCCGGACCGGAGGGGCGGGCGCGGCGGGGGCGGGGGCGGCTTCGGCGGGGGTGGCTTCGGCGGGGGCGGGCTCGCCGGGGGCGGGGGGCGGGTCGTCGAGGAAGTCCGCGCTGGGGACGTGGAAGAAGGTGCCGGTGACGGGGGTGGAGAAGTCCAGCAGCCGGTCGTGGGCGGCGGGGCCGCGGCCGAGGAACATGTTGCGGAGCATCTCCTCGGTGACCCACGGGTCGCGGGCGTAGCCGATGAAGTAGGTGCCGCACTCACCGCCCTCGGCGAAGGACCCGAACGGCATGTTGAGCCGCCAGATGTCGCGGTCCTCGCCGTCGGGGCCGGTGACGGTGGTCAGCGCGACGTGCGAGTCGGCGGGCTTGGCGGCGTCGTCGAGTTCGACGTTGTCGAGCTTGGTGCGGCCGATGACGCGCTCCTGCCGCTCGGTGCCGATCGCGTGCCAACCGGCCATGTCGTGCAGGTACTTCTGCACGATCACGTAGCTGCCGCCGGCGAAGTCCGGGTCCTCGTCGCCGATCAGGACGGCGTCGGCGGCGTCCGCCCCGGTGGGGTTCTCGGTGCCGTCGACGAAGCCGATCAGGTCGCGGCAGTCGAAGTACCGGAAGCCGTGGGTCTCGTCCAGCACGGTGACCCGGTCGCCGAGCCGCCGGCTGACCAGGGTGGCGAGTTCGAAGCACAGGTCCATGCGTTCGGCCCGGACGTGCAGCAGCAGGTCGCCGGGGGTGGCGGGGGCGAGGTGCCGGGGGCCGGCCAGTTCGACGAAGGGGTGCAGCCGGGCGGGGCGGGGGCCGGCGAACAGGCGGTCCCAGGCGTCGGATCCGATGCCGAGCACCAGGCTGACCTCCTGCCGGGGCGCCCGGGTGCCGACGGTGCGGGCCAGGCCGCCGAGGTCGGGCAGCAGGTCGCGGACGGCCTGCTCGCCGCCGTCCTCGATCCCGAGCACCAGGAACACGGCGGCCCCGGTCAGCGTGGCGAGGACCGGTTGGGGCTGCGGCATGGCGGGGGCTCCCAGGGGACTGCCGGAGGTTCGGACGCCCGCCGACCATACCCGGCAAAAGGGACGGGACCGTGCGATGTCCCCCCGAACGGGCGTGTCCGGAGGACCGGCCGGCCCCGCCCGGCGCAACGCGTCCGGGCGCCCTACCCGGTGCGGCGCTCCCGGCGGAGCTCGGCGAGCTCCTCGGTCATCCGGGTGAGGAAGCGGACCACGGTGGCGACCTGCTCCGGCGCGAACTCGGCCCGGACCCGGTCGGTGCACTCGGCGACGGGGGCGAACCACTCCCCGGCGATCCGGGCCGCGCCCGGGTGGTAGTGCACGTGGACCTGCCGCCGGTCGGCCTCGTCCCGGCTGCGGTGGACGTGCCCGGCCCGCTCCAGGCGGTCCAGGACGGCGGTCACCGCGCCGGAGGTGAGGCCGAGTTCGGTCCGCAGCCCGCCCGGCGTGATCCCCGGCGGGTCGGGGGCCCGCAGCACCGCCAGCAGCGCCTGGACGTCAGTGGCGTGCAGGCCGGAGGCGTCGGCGAAGTCGTGCCCGAGCAGGTTCATCTCGGACGCCAATCCCTGCAGCAGCCGTGCGAACTCCCGCTGCGCCACCGGCCGTTCCTCCACCACACCCGTCCGCCTCACCTGCCCGGTCACCCGCCGGTCCGGTCACGACCCTAGCGCCCGCGCCAGCAGGTCGAGCGCACCCGGTAGGTCGCGGGGGGCGAGGGTGCCGGGCGGGCGGGCGGCGCGGTGCCAGCCGGGGCCCGCGGCCAGCAGGGCCGGGCGGACCCGGGCGCCGCGCGGGCCCCAGGCGGTGGCGGCGACGGCCCGGACGGGGACCGGGTCGGCGGTGGCGCGGGTCTGCGACCAGAGCAGGACGGCGGCGGGGCCGGTGCGCCGGACGGCGGCGGTGAGCGCCTCGGCGGGCAGCGCGGCCCCGAAGACCCGGAACGGCAGGCCGCGTTCGGCGAGCGCGGCGGCCACCGCCTCCAGCGGCAGGGTGTGCTGCTCGCCGGGCATCGCGGCCAGCAGCACGGGCGGCCCGCCCGCGTCCGCCGGGGGTTCGGCGATCCGGCGCAGCGCGCTGGAGACGTGCCAGGACAGCAGGTGCTCGACCTCGACGTAGCGTTCGCCGCCCCCGGCGGCCCACCGGCGGCCGGCGGCGCGCAACGCGGGGGTCATCACGTCCGTCCAGGCCGCGGCGGCGCCCAGCCGTTCCACGCTGGTGTGCAGCAGCCGGGCCACCTGGGGGGCGTCCAGCCGCCGGGCCGCCCGGGCCAGGCCGCGCACCTCGGGCCGCACCTGGGAGTCCGGGGCCCGGGCGGTGACCGGTTCGACGGGCCGGCCGGCGAGGGCGGGGGCGAGCCGGGCGGCCTCGGCGGGCGGCGTGCCGCGCGCGGTCAGCCGGCACATCGCCTCCAGCACGGCCACGTCCCGTTCCGTCCAGCGCCGGTGCCGGCCCTCCGCCCGTTCGGCCGGGCCGATCCCGTACCGGCGCTCCCAGGACCGGACGGTGGTCGGGGACACGCCGAGCCGCCGGGCCACCTCCCCCGTACCGGCCGTCGTCGCGGGCAGTTCTTCTGGCACCACGTCAGCCTAGTGCCGCGCCTCGCGCCACGCGTCCACCGTCGCGCGGCAGGCGTCCGCGTAGGCCCGGACCAGGGGGCGGTGGGCGTCCTCGCGGCGCCAGGCGAGGGCGTAGCGGCTGGGGCCGACGCCGGTGACGGGGCGGGTGGTGACGCCGTCGTGGGTGATCAGGGGGGCGTTGCCGGCGGCGACCAGGCAGACGCCGAGGCCGGCGATCAGGGCTTCGTAGGTCTCCTCGACGCCGGCGACCTCGGCGCCGATCCGGGGCGGCCGGCCGGCCCGGGCGTCCAGGGCGAGCCAGTGGTCGCGCAGCGGGCCCGCGTCGGGGGGCAGGGCGAGGAAGGGTTCGTCGAGCAGGTCGGCGAAGTCGAGCGCGGGGCGGGCGGCGAGCGGGTGGGCGGCGGGGAGGGCGAGCAGGCGGGGCTCTTCGGCGACCACCGTCCAGTCGTAGCGGTGCGGGTCGGGCAGGGGCAGCCAGACGTAGGCGAGGTCGGTGCCGCCGTCGGCCAGGCCGGCCGTGGGGTCGTCCCAACTGACTTGGCGCAGGCGGGTGGTGGCCTGCGGGTGGGTGGCGCCGAGGCGGGAGCGGACGGCGGGCAGCAGGCCGCCGCGGGCGGGGCTGGTGCTCATCCCGACGGTGAGGGTGCTGCGCTGCTCGGCCTTGGCGGCGGCCAGCGCGTCCGCGCCGCGGGCCCAGCCGTCCAGGACCTCGCGGGCGTGCGGCAGCAGGGCGTGTCCGGCGGCGGTCAGGGCGACCCGGTGCTGGTCGCGGCGGAACAGTTCGGTGCCGAGCCGCCGTTCGAGGGCGCGGACCTGTTTGCTGAGCGCGGGCTGCGAGACGTGCAGCCGTTCGGCGGCGCGGGTGAAGTGCAACTCCTCGGCCACGGCGAGGAAGTAGCGCAGGTCTCGGGTGTGGACGTCCAGGGCCATGCCGATTGGTTATCACCACGGGTCTTGGACCGGCAACGGGGTTCGGCGGCAGGCTTGCGGTCGTCGGAAGTCGAGCGGGTGGAACGGGAGTTGCCGTGAACAAGGTGTGGCTGGTGACCGGTGCGGGCAGCGGTTTCGGACGGGCGGTGGCGCGGGCCGCGGTGGCCGCCGGGGACGTGGTGGTCGGGGCGGTGCGGCGGCCGGATTCGCTGGCCGACCTGGTGGCCGCGCACCCCGACCAGGTGGAGGCGCTGGCCCTGGACGTCACGGACACCGCCGCGGTCGGGGCCGCGGTGCGGGGCGTGCTGGCCCGGCACGGGCGGATCGACGTGCTGGTGAACAACGCGGGCCGCACCCACGTCGGCGCGGTCGAGGAGACCACCGACGAGGAGCTGCGCGCCCTGTTCGACGTGCACGTGTTCGGGCCGGCGGCGCTGGTGCGGGCGGTGCTGCCGCACATGCGGGAGCGGCGTTCGGGCGCGGTGGTGCAGATGAGCAGCGTGGGCGGGCAGCTGTCCTTCGCCGGCTTCGGGGCGTACAGCGCGACGAAATTCGCCCTGGAGGGGATGTCCGAGGCGCTCGCGGACGAGGTGCGCGAGTACGGCGTCAAGGTGCTGATCGTGGAGCCGGGCGCGTTCCGGACCTCGCTGTTCGAGGCCGACCGGGCCGGGGTGAGCGCCGACGGCGGGCAGTACGCCGCGGTGGCCGCGACCCGGGCCATGGTCGCCGGCGGCCACGGCGCGCAGCCCGGTGACCCGGACAAGGCGGCGGCGGCGATCCTGGCCGCGCTGGCGGCGGAGCGGACGCCGCTGCGGCTGGCGCTGGGCGGGGACGCGGTGGACGGCGTGCTCGCGCACCTGGACCAGGTCCGGGAGGACGTCCTCGGCTGGGAGAAGCGCTCCCGGGACACCGCTTTCGACGCCTGAGCCGGGCGGGTCGTGTCGTCGGCGCCCAGATCTCTCAATGATTGAGATATTCTCCGGGCCATGCCGACGCACGTCCCGCCCCCCGTCCCGACGCCCGCGCCCCCGTCCCCCGCGCGGCGCCTGCGCTTCCTGCTCCCGCTCGTCCTGCTGCTGGTCTGGCTGGCACTGGGCGGCGCACTCGGACCCTTCGCCGGAAAACTGGGCGAGGTGTCGACCAACGACGGCGCGGCGTTCCTGCCGCGCAGCGCCGAGTCGACCCGGGTCGCCCAGCTGGAGAAGGACTTCCGCACCGAGTCGACCCTGCCGGTCGTCCTGGTCTGGGAGTCCCGCTCCGGGCAGGTGGACGAGGCGCTGCGGGCCGACGCCGGGAAGGCGCTGGCCGCGGCCGCGCAGGTGCCGGGGACGGTCGGGGCGGCCTCGCCGCTGCTGCCGTCCGAGGACGGGAAGGCCCTGGAGGCGGTGGTGCAGCTGCGCGCCGACCTCGGACCGGACACCAAGGAGGCGGTCGCGGCGATCCGCGGGTACGCCGAGCAGGTGCCCGGCGCCACCGCCGGGGTGGCCGGTCCGGCGGCGGTGCTGGCCGACCTGTCGGGGGCGTTCGCGGGCATCGACGGCCTGCTGCTCGGGGTGGCACTCGGCGTGGTGCTGCTGATCCTGCTGCTGGTCTACCGGGCGGTGCTGCTGCCGCTGCTGGTGATCCTCGGCGCGGTGTTCGCGCTCGGCGTGGCCTGCGCGATCGTCTACGCCCTCGCCCAGCACGGCGTGGTCCGGGTGGACGGGCAGGTGCAGGGGCTGCTGTCGATCCTGGTGATCGGCGCGGCCACCGACTACGGGCTGCTGTACTCGGCCCGCTTCCGCGAGGAACTCGCCACCGGGCAGGACAGGTTCGCCGCCGCCCGCACCGCGCTGCGCCGCTCGGTGGAACCGATCGCCGCCTCCGGCCTGACCGTCGGCCTGGGCCTGCTCGTCCTGCTGCTCTCCGACCTGACCAACAACCGGGCGCTCGGCCCGGTCGGCGCGATCGGCATCGCCTGCGCCGTGCTGTCCGCGCTGACCTTCCTGCCCGCCGCGCTCGCCCTCTCCGGCCGGGCCGCGTTCTGGCCCGCCCGGCCCGCCACCGACGGCTCCGGGGGCGGACACCGGGTCTGGCAGCGGATCGCCGACCTGGTCGGCCGCCGCCCGCGCCTGCTGTGGATCGGCTCGACCGCCGTCCTGGCCGCCCTCGCGGCCTGCTCCCCGCTGCTGGACGCCCGGGGCGTGCCGCAGTCCGAACTGTTCACCACCGCCCAGCCCTCGGTCGCCGCGCAGCGCCTGCTCTCCGCGCACTTCCCGGGCGGCTCCGGCAACCCGGCGGTGATCATCGCCCGCGCCGACCGCGCCGAGGCGGTGACGGCCGCCGCCGCGCCGGTGGCCGGAGTGGCCGCCGTCCGCCCGTACACCGGCGGCGCCCCCACCGACCCGCCGGTCACCGTCGACGGCCTGGTCCGGCTCGACGCGACGCTCGCCGACCCCGCCGACAGCGACGCCGCGCTCGCCACCGTCGCCCGGCTGCGCACCGCCGTGCACGCCGTGGACGGGGCCGACGCGCTGGTCGGCGGCTACTCGGCGCAGCAGGCCGACACCCGCACCACCGCCCGGCACGACCGGACGCTGATCATGCCGGTGGTGCTGCTCTGCATCCTGCTGGTGCTGGTGCTGCTGCTGCGCTCGGTGCTGGCGCCGCTGCTGCTGGCGGCCACCGTCGCGCTCTCCTACCTGGCCACGCTGGGCGTCTCGGCGCTGGTCTTCCCGCACGTGTTCGGGTTCTCGGCGACCGACCCGTCGGTGCCGCTGTACGGGTTCGTGTTCCTGGTCGCCCTCGGCGTGGACTACAACATCTTCCTGATGACCCGGGTCCGCGAGGAGACCGCCGTCCTCGGCACCCGGGCCGGCGTGCTGCGCGGCCTGACCGCGACCGGCGGCGTGATCACCTCGGCGGGCGTGGTGCTGGCCGCGACCTTCGCCGCCCTGGGCGTCATCCCGCTCGCCTTCCTCGCCCAGATCGCCTTCATCGTGGCCTTCGGCGTCCTGCTCGACACCCTGCTGGTCCGCTCGCTGCTCGTGCCCGCCCTGGTCCACGACCTCGGCGGCCGCACCTGGTGGCCGGCCCGCCAACCGGACTGACACCCCTGGGCGGGCGCCCGTCACCCCGGCTCCACCGGCGACCGCGCCCGCCCCCGTACTCACCCCAACTCCACCCGCAACCGCCGCAGGCCGTCCCGCACCCGACTCTTCACCGTCCCCAGCGGAGCGTCCAAAAGCGCGGCGATCCGGGTCCGCGTGCAGCCGCCCCACTCCCTCGTTCACCCCCACCCGCACCGCGCCCGCCCCCGCACTCACCCCAACTCCACCCGCAACCGCCGCAGGCCGTCCCGCACCCGGCTCTTCACCGTCCCCAGCGGAGCGTCCAAAAGCGCGGCGATCCGGGTCCGGGTGCAGCCGCCCCACTCCCTCGTTCACCCCCACCCGCACCGCGCCCGCCCCCGCACTCACCCCAACTCCACCCGCAACCGCCGCAGGCCGTCCCGC
>NZ_JBSGET010000119.1:13389-26289 GCF_053603035.1 Kitasatospora sp. NPDC004272
GCACCCGACTCTTCACCGTCCCCAGCGGAGCGTCCAGCAACGCGGCGATCCGGGTCTGCGTGCAGCCGCCCCAGTAGGCGAGGGCGAGGGCCTCGCGCTGGGCGGGGGCGAGGGCGGCGAGGGCGGTGCGGACGGCGCGGTCCTCGATGCGGCGCTCGGCCTCGGCGGCGACGCTGTCGTACGCGGGGCGGTAGTCGCGCAGGGCGGCCGCGCGTTCGCGCTCGGCCCCGGCCCGGGCGGCGCGGACCCGGTCGACGGCTCGGTGGTGGGCGGCGGTCAGCGCCCAGGCGTGCACGCTGCCGCGTTCGGGGCGGTAGCGGTCGGCGGTGCGCCACAGTTCCAGGAAGACCTCCTGGACGACCTCCTCGCTCTGCGCCCGGTCGCGCAGCACCCGGCGCACCACCGCCCCGACCGGACCGAGCAGTTGGCGGTAGAACGCCTCGAAGGCGTCCCGCTCGCCCCGGGCCACCCGGGCCACCAGTTCGTCGCCACACGCTTCCACCGTCACCCTGCCACGGTCGTCCCGGCACCGGGACGGACGCCACTCGCAGCGTTCGTGCAGCGCTTCAGGCGGTGACCGCGGCGACCCCGACCGCCAGGACGACCAGGACGGCCAGGCCGCCGTACACCGCGAGGTGGTAGCGGCGGCTGCGGCCGGTGAAGCGCAGCCAGCCGCGGCCGTGCTCGGCCCCGGCCGGGCCGGCCAGCGCGCCGAAGACGGTGGAGCAGGCCAGCAGCAGCACCAGGTAGGCCGCCCCCGCCCAGGCGGTCAGCTCGTTGTCGGGGCCGCTCTCCATGCGGTCCTCGACCGTGAACATCGCCACCAGGCCCAGCAGGCCCACGAGCAGGGTGACCAGGGTGGCGGGCCGCCGGTGGCCCCGGCGCTCCCGCCAGAGCGGCACCACGAAGCTCATCGCGGGCCACACCAGCGGCCCGACCAGGTACCCGGGGAACGCCCCGTCACCGATCAGCGCCGACAGCGCCCAGGCCGCCAGCCCGGCGCCCGCGCCGATGGCCGCCCCGGCCGCCCCGGCCCGGAAGCCGTCCCGCACCCCGGCCAGATCCGTCTCGTTCACGCCCGGAACCTACCGTTCCCCCTCCTCGCCGCCGCCACTGCCCCCGCGCCACCGCGCGTCACGGCGGGCCGGCGGCGCTCAGGCGGTGGTGGTGTACCAGTGCTCGCGGACGGCGTCGGTGGGGCGGGGCTCGCCGAGGTCGGGGCCGCCCCAGTGGGCGAGGGCCTCGACGACGGGGCGGAGTTCGGCGCCGCGGGGGGTGAGTTCGTAGACGGTGGCGTTGGCGGGGCGCTCCAGGCGGCGGCGTTCGACCAGGCCCTCGCTCTCCAGTTGCTTGAGGCGGGTGGCGAGGATGTCGGTGGAGACGCCGGGCAGGTCGGCGTGCAGGTCGGTGTAGCGGCGCGGTCCGCCGAGGAGTTCACGGACGATCAGGAGGCTCCAGCGCTCCCCCACCGCGTCCAGGGCGCGGGCGACGGCGCAGTACTGGTCGTAGCTTCGGCGTGGCATGCCGTCAGCATAGCCAATAGGTTGGACTTTCCAAGTCACTACTTGGTAGAACGAAGCAAGCCGGCCGCAGGGGCTCGGTGACGGGTCGGGAGGCCGCTGATGGAGTTTCGCCAGTCCAGCAAGCTGAAGGACGTGTGCTACGAGATCCGTGGCCCGGTCGTCGACACCGCCAACGCGCTGGAGGAGGCCGGGCACAGCGTGCTGCGGCTGAACACCGGCAACCCGGCCCCGTTCGGCTTCGAGGCGCCCGAGGAGATCGTCCAGGACATCATCCGCAACCTGTCCAACGCCCACGGCTACTCCGACTCGCGCGGCATCCTCCCCGCCCGGCGCGCCGTCGTGCAGTACTACCAGCAGCGCGGCGTGCAGGGCGTCACGGTGGACGACGTGTACCTGGGCAACGGCGTGTCCGAGCTGATCCAGATGGCCGTGCAGGCGCTGATCGACGACGGCGACGAGGTGCTCGTCCCGATGCCGGACTACCCGCTGTGGACGGCCGTGGTGCGGTTCGCGGGCGGCAAGGCGGTGCACTACCTGTGCGACGAGGAGTCCGACTGGTACCCGAGCCTGGAGGACATCGCCGCCAAGATCACCCACCGCACCAAGGCGATCGTGGTGATCAACCCGAACAACCCGACCGGCGCGGTCTACTCGAAGGAACTGCTGGAGGGCATCCTCGACCTGGCCCGCCGCCACCACCTGCTGGTCTTCGCCGACGAGATCTACGACAAGATCCTCTACGACGGCACCGAGCACCACTGCCTGGCCGCGCTCTCCGAGGACGTGGTCACCCTGACCTTCAACGGCCTGTCCAAGGCGTACCGGGTGGCCGGCTTCCGCAGCGGCTGGCTCACGGTCTCCGGCCCCAAGGAGCACGCCAGGGACTACCTGGAGGGCCTCACCATGCTGGCCTCGATGCGGCTGTGCCCCAACGTGCCCGCCCAGTACGCGGTGCAGGCCGCGCTCGGCGGCCGGCAGTCGATCAACGACCTGGTGCTGCCCAACGGCCGGCTCACCGAGCAGCGCGACGTCACCTGGCGGGCGCTGAACGAGATCCCCGGCGTCTCCTGCGTCAAACCGCGCGGCGCGCTGTACGCCTTCGCCAAGCTCGACCCGGCCGTGCACCGGATCGTCGACGACGAGCGCTTCGTACTGGACCTGCTGCTCCGCGAGAAGATCCACATCGTCCAGGGCACCGGTTTCAACTGGCCCCGCCCCGACCACTTCCGCTTCGTCACGCTGCCGCGCGCCGACGAACTGGAGACCGCGATCAACCGGATCGGCCGCTTCCTGGCCACCTACCGGCAGTAGCGGCGGCGGCCGGGCAGCGGGGCGGCCGGCTCAGTACCCGCCCGAGAACGGCCGGAACTCGGTCGGCGACGGGGACGGCCGGGGCGCGCGGGTCGGCTGCCCCGGCTCGGTCGGGAGCGGGGGCGCGTTCCAGCCGTCCAGGTCGGCCATCAGTTCCTCGGCCAGCGCGGGCAGCCGCTCGCTGTCCGCGGAACCGCCGTCGACCCGCTGCAGCGACACGTCGAGGGAGCCGCCGCTGCCGTCCGCGTTCCGGGCCACCACGAGGTGGTACGCCGTGCCGGGGTCGCGGGTGGGCGCGGGGGCCGGGCCCGGGTCCGAACCCGAGCCGCCGGTACCGAGGTTGAGAGTCACCCAGTGCAGCGGCTCCGCGTAGGCGACCGCGGGCCGCCCGGCCACCGGGGCCACCTCGCGGGCGCTCACCCGGGTGCTGTCCAGCAGCAGGTCGTACGGGATGGTGCGGCGGTCGGAGATCGCCACCTGCAGCCGGCCGACCTGCGCCTGCGCCGCCCCGAGGTCCCACGTCGAGTAGGAGCCGACCCCGGCGGACACGATCCGCTCGCCCGGGGCGCCGACCAGTTCCGCCAGGTCGGGGCGGTTCAGCGCGGCGCACATCGCCGGGTAGCCGGCCGGCTGGCCCTCCTTGATCGGGCCGCACAGGACGGGCTCGCCGCCCTCGGCCCGCTGCCCGTCCGACGCGTGCAGCGCCCGCCAGAACAGCCCGCCCGTCAGGACGAGCATCCCCACCACCACGCGTATGGCGAACGCCCGACCGACCCCCGCCAGGTACTTCTGCATGATCCTCCTCGAACTGGAACCAGGGGACTGTAGCAGTTCCGTTCGAATCCGCACCGTCCTTTTCCACCAGGGAAGTTGGCGGGGCGGGCGCCCCCTCGCCCACCATGCGGGGCGGGCGGAGCCGGTCCGGCTGCCCCGGATGGCGAGCCGGCGGCCGCGGGGCGGGCGGAGCTGCTCCGGCTGCGGGACGACACCACCGCGGCCCGGCTCGAACCCCGGGTGCCCGAGCCGGCCCGGCCGGATGGAGCAGCTGCGCCGGATCGCCGCGGCGGCGGAGCCCCGGGCCCGCGCACAGGCCGTCAAGTCGCTGGCGCTGCTGGGCACTCCGGAGGCGCTGGAGCTGGTCGCCGGGCTGCGGGCGGACCCGAGCCGGCACGTCCGGGCCTGCGTCGAAGGGGTGCTGCGCGGCGTTCCGATTGCCGATCGGTAACGAAACCGTCACCCCAACTCCACCGGTCGCACACACTCGGAAGGATGGCGGATCGTCCAGAGCCGTTCCCCCGAGATGAGCCGTCTTGTCCCTCTCCCTCCGCCTGCGCCGGGCCTCCGCCGCCGGTGCGCTGCTCGCCGCCGCCCTGTTCGCCACCGCCTGCGAACCGACCGACCAGACGGCACCGCCCTCCCCGGCCGCCACCCACAGCAGCAGCGCCCCCGCGGCGAGCCCGAGCCCGAGCCCGTCCCCGACCCCCACACCCAGCCCGACGCCGTCCCCGACCCCGACGCCCACGCCGACGCCGACGCCCGAGCCGACCGTCGCGGCGACCACCCAGGCGCCCCGGCCCGCCGCCACCACCACCCCCAAGGCCGCGTCCACCCCCACCACGGCCCGCACCACCAGCAAGCCGCCCGCCCAGCCGACGCCGACGCCGACCCACACCCAGCAGGCCGCGGGCTGCCACCCGCTGTCCAACGCGGGCAACTGCTACCAGGCGGGCCAGTTCTGCCGCGCCTCCGACCACGGCGTCTCGGGCACCGACGCCTCCGGCCGGGTCATCGTCTGCGTGGACAAGAACGGCTGGCGCTGGATCGCGTCCTGAGGCCCCCTACCGGCGCGGCCCGTACATGATCACGCCGACGCCGACCAGGCAGACCAGCACCCCCAGCACGTCCCACCGGGTGGGCCGGAAGCCGTCCAGCAGCACGCCCCACAGCAGCGAACCGGCCACGAACACCCCGCCGTACGCGGCCAGCACCCGGCCGAAGTCGGCATCCGGCTGGAGGGCCGCGGTGAAGCCGTACAGGCCCAGGGCCAGCACCCCGAGCCCGGCCAGCCACCACGGACGGGACTCGCGGACGGACTGCCAGACCAGCCAGCAGCCGCCGATCTCCAGGACGGCGGCCAGCGCGAACAGCAGGATCGAACGGGCGGTGCTCACCGCTTCACCCTAGACGGCGCCCGCCCCCTGGACGGCGCCCGCCCCGGACCCGACAGCACCGGGTCCGGGGCGGGCGCCGACCCGTCGTCAGCGGCCGTGCCCGCTGCGGCCCGCGCGGCGGGCGATCGAGTAGTGGTCGATCCGGGTGCCGTCCTCGGCCAGCGCGGTCACCTTCATGGTGGTGTTCGCGCCGCGGTGCGCCGGGGTGACGTCCACCTTGATGAAGGAGTAGCCGGTGTAGCGGACCCGCGACCAGTGCACCGTCTCGGGGACCTTCGCCGCCCCCTTGTCGAAGTGGTACGTGACCACCTCGTCCTGGTGGTTCTCGTGGCCCTCGTAGGTGTCGGGGGCGTCGAAGTAGTACAGGCTGCGGCCGGCCGCGCCCGCGGTCACGTAGACCACGCCGTCCTTCTCCGGGTCCACCGTCTCGCCGCTCGGCACGGCCTTGGAGACCTTGTTGCCGAGGATCGCGTCGGTGCGCTCGTACACGTGGTTGTGGCCGTTGACCACCAGGTCTACCCGGTACTTCTCGAACAGCGGCACCCACGCCTCCCGGACCCCGCCCTCGGAGGCGTGCTGGTGGGTGGTGGAGAAGGCACAGTGGTGGAAGAAGACCACCACGAAGTCGACCGTCTCGTCCGCCCGCAGTTCGCGCAGCTTCCGCTCCAGCCACTGGGTCTGCTGCCCGTTGGTGAAGCCGAAGTTGACCGGGATCTCGTACGAGACGTCGTTGGCGTCCAGCGAGATCACGCCGACGTTGCCGTAGGTGAAGGAGTAGACGCCGGGGGCCTTGCGCGGGTCCGGGCCGTCGGTCGGCAGGGTGAAGCGGGCGTCGTCGCCGCCGTACCCGTTGTGCGAGTACCAGGCCTCCATGTCGTGGTTGCCGTAGGAGACCATCCACGGGATGTTCGCCGAGACCGGCTCGGTCTGCGCCAGGAAGGCGTCCCAGGTCAGCGGGTTGAACGCGGACTTGTCCGCGTCCTGGCCCTGGCCCATCGGGTCGGCGTAGCAGATGTCGCCCGCGTGCAGGTGGAACACCGGGTTCTGCGCCAGGATCACGTTGTCGTTGCCGGCCGCGTGCGCGGAGACGCCCTGGTCGCCGAAGGCGGTGAAGGTGAAGGGCTCGAACGGACGGTTGTGACGGCCGTTGCGGGACGGCGCGGTGGTGAAGGTCCGCAGGGTGGAGATCGACTGCTGCGAGGCCGGGTCGAAGCCCTCGTGGCCGACGCCGTAGTAGTAGGTGGTGCCCGGCTGCAGGTGGTCCAGCGCCACGTGCAGGTAGTACTGGTCGACCGGGACGGCGCCGTCGACCAGCGCCGGGGTGTGCAGCGCGCGCACCTCGGCCTCGATCTTCCCGCTCAGCTCCCAGGGGTGGCGGCCGAAGCGCAGGAACGGCTTCTTCACCGCCGCCGGCACCTGCCAGGACACCCGCATCTGGGTCCCGGCGTCGGCGCCGAACTGCAGGTGGCGGCCGGTCGGCGCGACCAGCGAGCCGTTCACGCCGGCGGTGGCGGCACCGGGCTTGACGGGCTGGTCGGCGAACGCCGTGCCGGAGCCCAGCGCCCCGCCGACGGCCAGCGCGCCGACCGTGACCGCGCTGGAGCGCAGCAGGGTGCGGCGGGACAACTTGCTGCGCAGGTACTCGTGCTGCTCCGCCATGCTCATGCGGGCGGCGAGCTCGGCGGGCACGCCCATGTTCGGGATATCCATGCGCGGGAGACTGTCAGCGGCCGGTGGCGGGCGCCCTGATGGTCGGTGAACGAGCGTCATCGGGCCGGTCTGGTGCAGCACATGATCCGACCATGCGATGGCAAAGCCCCGGCCCCGGCCCGGGTTACAGCCGCTCCCCCGGCACCGCCAGGTACGCCGCGCGCAGCCGCGCCACCCCCGCGGTGTCGAACGCACGCCCGTCCACCGCCGCCACCGGACGCACCCCGACCGCCGCGTTGGTCGCGAACACCGCCTCCACGCCCGCCAGTTCCGTCCCCACCCGCTCCTCGACGCCCCCGCACGCCCCGCGCAGCAGCGCCATCGCCGTCCCCGCCAGGTACGCCCCGCGCGGCCACAGCAGCTCGCCCCCGCGCAGGAACCCGACGTTCCACGTCCCGCCCTCGGTCACCCCGCCGTCCCGGTCCACGAACAGCGCGTCGTCGAACCCGGCCTGCTGGGCCAGCCGGCGCTGGCGCAGCGCCCCGAACAGCGCCACGCTCTTCACCTCCGGCAGCTCCCGCTCGAAGCGCACCGTCCGCACCCGGACCGGCCCCGGCTCCCCGCCGCCCACCGGACGGGCCGTCACCAGCACCCGCGGCTCGGCCCGCCCGCCGATGCTGCCCAGGTCGATCGCCGGGTCGAACACCGTCACCCGCACCGCGACCGCCCCCGCCGCGGGCACCGCCCGCCGGGCGAACCCGCGCACCCGCTCCCGGTCCGGCACCACCCCGAACAGCGCCGCGCAGTCCCGCTCCAGCCGCTCCAGGTGCAGGTCGAGCCCGCGCACCCGGCCGTCCTCCACCAGCATCGTGGTGAAGTGCCCGTAGTTCGTCAGCGCCAACACCTGCAACTGCCCCGCCGTCACCGGCCGCCCGTCCAGCTCCGCCACCGCGCCTCCTCCGCTCGTGCCCCCATTCTCGGCGATCACCCGGGCCGCCCCTCCGCGGCCCCGAAACCCCGGTGCGCCCCGGGCCGGGCCGGGCTAGGTTCCCGGGCATGACGAACATCGAGAGCCAGCGCCGCCCCGTCCCCCTCACCGACGACGGCGAACTCGCCGTCGCGCTCGCCTTCCTGGCCTTCGCCCGGGAGTGCGTGCTGAAGAAGACCGAGGGGCTGACGGAGGAGCAGCTGCGCCGGGTCCTGGTGCCGACCGGGACGAACCTGCTGGGGCTGGTGCGGCACCTGACGGACGCCGAGCGGTACTGGTTCGGGTACCACGTCGCGGGCCTGGAGCAGTACCGGGACGTCGACTTCGGCATGGCCGTGCCGGAGGAGGTGCCGGTGGAGCGGGTGCTGACCGACTACCGGGAGGCGTGCGCGGCGAGCGACGCGCTCCTCCGCGGCGCCGACCCCTCGCGCCCGACCGCGGTCCCGGTGCGCGGGGAGCTCCGCTCGCTGCGCTGGGTCCTGGCCCACGTGACCGGCGAGACCACCCGCCACGCGGGCCACGCCGACATCCTGCGCGAGCAGATCGACGGCACCACCGGCCGCTGAGCCGCCCGCCGCGGGTCAGGCGGTGGCGGCTACGCGGTGGCGACGGCTACGCGGCGACGGCTACGCGGTGGCGGCGGCTACGCGGTGGCGGCGGCCGCCGCCCGGCCGGCGGCGCGGCCGGAGAAGAGGCAGCCGCCGAGGAAGGTGCCCTCCAGGGAGCGGTAGCCGTGGATGCCGCCGCCGCCGAAGCCCGCGGCCTCGCCGGCCGCGTAGAGGCCGTCCAGGGGGGTGCCGTCGGCGCGCAGGACGCGGGAGTCGAGGTCGGTCTGCAGGCCGCCGAGGGACTTGCGGGTGAGGATGTTGAGCCGGACGGCGATCAGCGGGCCGGCCTTGGGGTCGAGCAGCCGGTGCGGGCTCGCGGTGCGGATCAGCTTGTCGCCGAGGTAGCGGCGGGCGCCGTGGACGGCGGTGACCTGGAGGTCCTTGCTGAACGGGTTGGCGATCTCGCGGTCGCGGGCCTCGATCTCGCGGCGCAGTTCGGCGCCGTCGATGGCGGGGGCGTCGCCCTGCCGCTCGTTCATGCCGCGGACGAGTTCCTCCAGGGTGTCGGCGACCACGAAGTCCGGTCCGTGCTGCTTGAACGCCTCGACCGGGCCGGTGGCGCCGGGCAGGGCGCGGCCGAGCACCTGGCGGATCGAGCGGCCGGTGAGGTCGGGGTTCTGCTCGGAGCCGGAGAGCGCGAACTCCTTCTCGATGATCTTCTGGGTGAGCACGAACCAGGTGTGCTGGTGGCCGGTGCGCATGATGTGTTCGAGGGTGCCGAGGGTGTCGAAGCCGGGGAACAGCGGGACGGGCAGCCGCTTGCCGGTGGCGTCGAGCCAGAGCGAGGACGGGCCGGGCAGGATCCGGATGCCGTGCTTGGCCCAGATCGGGTTCCAGTTCTCGATGCCCTCGGTGTAGTGCCACATCCGGTCGCCGTTGATCAGGTTGCCGCCGGCCGCGCCCGCGACGTCCAGCATCAGGCCGTCGACGTGCGCGGGGACGCCGGAGAGCAGCTTGGCGGGCGGGGTGCCGAGCCGCTCGGGCCAGGCGGCGCGGACCTTCTCGTGGTTGCCGCCGATGCCGCCGGAGGCCACGACCACGGCTTGGGCGCGCAGTTCGAAGTGGCCGGCGACCTCGCGGGAGCTGGCCTCGCCGCGCTGCACTGCGGACGGGGCGAGCACCTCGCCGCTGACGGTGTCCAGGCTGCCCGCGCTCGCGGCGAGGCCGGTGACCCGGTGCCGGAAGCGCAGTTCGACCCGGCCGGCCTTGACGGCCTCGCGGACCCGGCGGGCGAAGGGTTCGACGATGCCGGGGCCGGTGCCCCAGGTGATGTGGAAGCGCGGCACCGAGTTGCCGGGCCCGGAGGCCAGCAGTCCGCCGCGCTCGGCCCAGCCGACCACCGGGAACAGCCGGACGCCCTGCCCCTGCAGCCAGGCGCGCTTCTCGCCGGCCGCGAAGTCGACGTACGCCTCGGCCCAGCGGCGCGGCCAGGCGTCCTCCGCGCGGTCGAACCCGGCGGTGCCGAGCCAGTCCTGCCAGGCCAGCTCCCGGGAGTCCTTGATCCGCATCCGGCGCTGCTCGGGCGAGTCGACCAGGAACAGGCCGCCGAAGGACCAGTGGGCCTGTCCGCCGAGCGAGCCGGCCGGCTCCTGGTCGAGCAGCAGCACCTTCCGTCCGGCGTCGGCGAGTTCGGCGGTGGCGACCAGGCCGGCGAGGCCCGCTCCGATCACGATGACGTCGGCGTCGTAGACCATGCGGGGAGCGTCCTTCCAGACCTGGCGCGGGGGGTGCCCCGAATCCTCCGGCCTGCGGGCCTTCCGGTCAACCCGCCGGTAACTTCCGGGCCCGCCGGAAACGGCGGCAGCCCCCGCCGGGCCGGGCGGGGGCTGCCTGGTGCGGGGGCCGTCAGGGCTTGATCCGGACCACCTGCGGGTCGTGGTCGGACGCCTGGGCGGCGAACTCGCTGTTGATGTGCACCACGTCGTAGTCGGTCTTGTTCGGCTTCAGCGCGGGGCTGACCAGGATGTGGTCGAGCACCTGCGAGTTGCCCTGGTAGACGTACGAGTAGCGCTCGCTCTCGGGCAGTTCGTTGACCAGGTCGCGCAGCACGCCGTCCTTGGTGAGGGTCTGCAGCGCGGGCGAGAACTGGTAGTCGTTGAAGTCGCCGAGCGAGACGATCCGGGCCTTCGGGTCGGCCGCCAGCAGCTTGGCCACGAACGCCTGCTCGACGGTGGCCTGCTTGACCCGCTGCACCTCGGAGGAGCGGGCGGGGGCCTGGAAGCGGCTGTCGATGCCCTGGTCGCCGCCCTTGCTGTTGAAGTGGTTGGCGATCACGAAGACCGGCTTGCCCTTGAACTCGAACTGGCCGACCAGCGGCTTGCGGCTGGCGGTCCAGGCCTCGTTGCCGGGGTCGATCCGGCCGGGCGAGGCGGTGAGGGCGGCCTTGTTGTTCTTGCCGGTGACGTCGACGGCGGTGGTGGAGGTGCCGCCGGGGATGTCGGTGAAGGAGACCCGCTCGGGGTTGAACAGGAACACCTGGCGGATGTTGCCGCCGGGCTCGCCGCCGTCCTGGCCGTCGACCGGGTCGATGCCGCGCCAGTCGTAGGCGGGGCCGCCGGCCGCCTTGATCGCCTCGATGAAGGTGCTGACCGTGGTGGCGGCGCCCACCGTGCCGTCGTTGACGGCGCCGTTGTCGTCCTGGATCTCCTCCAGGGCGACGATGTCGGGCGAGCCCAGGTTGGTGACGACGCCCTTGGCGAGCTGGGCGAACTTCTCCGGGCCGTCGCCCGGGTCGAGGTTCTCGACGTTGTAGGTGCCGATGGTCAGTTCGTTCTTCTTGCCCTGCTCGGCGACCTCGGGCTTCAGGCCGTTGTCCTCGACCGCGCCCAGCGTGTTGGCGGCGATGGTGTAGCCGCCGAACTGGTTGTAGTCGAGCGGGCCGGCGGTGGCGCCGGTCAGCTCGTCGCCGACGTTGGCGACCGGGAACGGCACCTCGGTCAGCGGCGGCAGCGACTGGACCATGATCCGGCCGTTGTTGGGCTTGTCGTAGCCGAGGTAGACCACGCCGCCGCGGGCGGTGCGCGGGTCGGTGGCGACCGCGTCCACCCACAGCTCGTTGTACTTGTCGGTGGCCTGCACCACCGGCACGTCGGCGACCTGGACGTTCATGCCCTCCAGCGACTCGTAGAAGTCGAGGGCGTACTTCGCCGGGTCCAGCGGCAGCGCGTCGATCGAGCCGCCGCCCGCGTCGGGGGCGTACGCCGCCGGGATGTTCGCGGCGCTCAGCACGACCGGCGCGGGCACCGGGTTGCCGGCGGACAGCACGGTGGTCTTCGGGCCGGTCAGCTCGGTGACCGACTGCGAGCCGCCCGAGCTGTTCGGGTAGTACTCGCTGACCTTGCCGGTGACCAGCACCGAGTCGCCGACCTTCACCGTCGGGTTGGCCGAGCCGGTGTAGACGAACACGCCCTCGCTGGTGGCCGGGTCCGCGTCCGGGTTCGGGTCCTGGATCCAGAAGCCCTTGGTGCCGTACGCCCGCACGCCGGTGACCACGCCCGGGACGTTGGTGACGGTCTGGCCGTTCTTCGGCGAGATGCGGGTGGTGCCCTGGACGTCGTGGATCCGCAGGTCGCCGGGGACCGGCGGGGTGGTGGTGCCGCCGTCGCCGCCGCCCGGGGTGCCGCCGCCGGTGCTCTGGCCCTTGGAGTTGGTCGGCGTCGGGTCGCCGGCCGCGAGGTCCCTGGCGTTGTCGTCGCTGTCGGCGAGCGCGGCGCCGCGCGCCACCGAGGCCGTGTTGGACGCCCCGGTCACCGGGCTGCCCTCGCGGACCACGGCGGTGCCGAAGCCCACCAGGTCGACGATCCGCGGGTCGGCCGCGCAGTCCGCGGCGGTCTTGCAGGTCAGCGCGGCGGTGCCGTTGACCAGCGCGACGGTGCCGGTGGTCGCCGACAGCGCCAGGCTGCCGCTCGCGTCGGCGGCCGGCAGCTCGGCGGTGCCGCCCGCGCCCGCGCCCTCGGCGACCAGGTAGCGCCCGCCGGCGGCTATCGACCCGCTCAGCGGGGTCACCCCCCACTGGCTGGAGGCGCCCGGGCTGCCCGGCAGGTACTGCACGCTGTAGCCGGACAGGCCGAAGGCCGCCCCGGACGGGTTGCCCAGCTCGACGAAGTCGTTCTTCAGCGTCGCGCCGGAGTTGCCGCCGCCGCCGTACACCTCGGCGATCACCGCACCGGTGGACGGCGTGGCGAACGCCCCCGGCAGCGGGACGGCCAACAGGGACGCGGCGACCGCGGCCGTCGAGGCGACGCGCAGCAGGGTGCGGCGGGAGCGGCGGGCGGGAGTGGGGCTGGGCACCGTTGCGGGGCTCCTTCGTGGCAAGGCCGTGGCCCGGGGCCGCGCGGGCTCCCCGGGTGGTGGTGAGGGTTCGTCAGAAGGCCGTTCGCCGGGACCGGTTCGGACGCTCGGACGGACCCCGGCGGACTACTCGCGTAGATCCAAGTCCTGAAGATACGCGCGTAGAAGTTGACGCGACAAGGGTGCTGACGTGAACAGTTCCCCACGGGCGGCCCCCGGCGCACGGAGAGGGGCGCCCCGCCCGGGACGCCCCTCCTGACTCCTGCTCAGAAAGTGTGGGGTAATTAGCTGATTACTGATCGTTGAGGTCGTCGGCGAGGCGGCGTGCTGCTTCGGTCTCGATGGGGCCGCGTGGCTCG
>NZ_JBSGET010000120.1:0-26147 GCF_053603035.1 Kitasatospora sp. NPDC004272
GGGGGGGGGGGGGCCCGCCCCCCCCGGCGCGGTTCCGGCCGGAAGCGGAGCGCGCGGACCGCGGCCGGGCCGGGCCGGGCGGGTGCCCGCGCGGCCCTGGCGGGGAGCGCTTCCGCCGGGGGTGCCGTCAGGCGGGGGCGGCGGTGGTCGTGCCCAGCAGGAAGGCGGTGAGGACGCGGTGCAGGCGGGGTTCGACCTCGACGACGGCGTGGGCCAGGCGGGGGTCGGAGGTGTAGAGCTCGCGCACGCGGGGGCCGGGGCTGGCGATCTGCCACAGGGCGCCGGCCATGCCGGTGGCGGTGGCCAGGGTGTCGAGCACCTGGGCCTCGTCCAGGCCGAGCAGGCGGGTCAACTCCCTTCCGATCTGCGTGACTTCGTGCAGGGTGAGGAGCTTGAAGGCGCGCACCGCCTCCAGTGAGACGTTCCGTTCCAGGTTGAGCGGGGCCTGGGCGAGCAGGTCGCAGAACGCCGGGCGGGCGGACAGCGTCGCGGCGAAGGCCCCGGCGACCTCGGCGGGGGTGGCGGAGCTCCGGGCCGTCAGGTCGGCGCGCAGGGCCGCGGACCACTCCCGCCAGCCCTCGGCGGTGAGTTCGAGGAAGATCTGCTCCCTGGTCTCGAAGTAGCGCAGCAGCGCGGACTTGTGCATGCCGACCTCGGCGGCGATGTCGGTCAGGGAGACGTCGCGGATGCCGCGGTCCCGGCCGAGGGCCCGGGCCGCGTCCAGGATCGCGGTCTCGCGGACCTGCTTGGCCTCGGTGCTGCGGGCCCGTCGGAAGGCTGGCTGGCTCATGGACCCATCATAGGAAGAGGTAAGAGAACGACGTTGCGTTATTAAGAGAACAGTGTTGTACTAAGTGCATGAGCGAAGACGCACGCAACACCCGACAGGTCTGGTTCGTCACCGGTTCGTCCCGCGGCATCGGCCGCGCCCTGGTCACCGCCGCCCTCGACGCGGGCGACCTGGTGGTCGCCACCGCCCGCCGCCCCGAAGCCCTCCGCGCCGAACTCGCGCCGCACGGCGACCGGGTGCTCGTCCTGCCCCTGGACGTCACCAGCCCCGACCAGGCGCGCGCGGCCGTCGACGCCGCGCTCGCCCGCTTCGGACGCATCGACGTGCTGGTGAACAACGCCGGGTACGCCAACGTGGCGCCGGTGGAGAGCGCCGACGACCGGGATTTCCGCGCCCAGTTCGAGACCAACTTCTGGGGCGTCTACCACGTCACCAAGGCCGCGCTGCCCGCGCTGCGCCGCCAGGGGGCGGGCACCGTCGTCCAGTTCTCCTCGATCGGCGGCCGGGTCGGCGGCTCGCCGGGCATCGCCTCCTACCAGGCGGCCAAGTTCGCCGTCGACGGCTTCACCCGGTCGCTGGCGGCGGAGACCGCGCCGTTCGGCATCCGGTTCACGGTCGTCGAGCCGAGCGGCTTCGCCACCGACTGGGCGGGCGACTCGATGACCGTCCACCCTGTGCCCGAGGCGTACGAGCAGACCGTCGGCGCGATGAACCGCCGGGTCCGCCAAGGGGTTTCCGGCGCGGCCGGGGATCCGGCGCGGGCCGCGGAGATCATCGTGCGCGCCGTGCGCCGCGGCGACGCGCCGGGGCACCTGCTGCTCGGGGCCAACGCGGTGGGGATGGCGCTCGACTACTCCCGCCGGCAGTTGGAGGAGGCCGGGGCCTGGGAGCGGGTGAGCCGCTCGGCCGACTTCGCCGAGCCCTACCCCGTCGAGCTGCCGGCCCGGGCGTCCTGAGGGGCCGGGCCGGGGCGGGGCGGTGCCGGTCGGGGAGGGGGTGGGGTGCGGGGTGAAGCGGGAGGTAAGGGCAAATATAGGGTTCGGGGAATGAAAAGGGTGAAACGGGGACCGCGGTTCTACCTGGCGCTGGGTGCGGCGGTGCTGGCGGTCGCGGGGCTGGTCACGGTGCTGG
This sequence comes from Kitasatospora sp. NPDC004272, assembly GCF_053603035.1. NCBI lineage: Bacteria > Bacillati > Actinomycetota > Actinomycetes > Kitasatosporales > Streptomycetaceae > Kitasatospora > Kitasatospora sp. NPDC004272. The sequence goes on from NZ_JBSGET010000120.1 coordinate 1,922, forward strand.
TCGTGCGGAGCTTCGCGATGGTGACGGTCGGGCCGGCGGAGGCGCGGAAGCGGGCGGCGGCGGACGCGGCGCCGGGGCGGGTGGACTGCGCGCGGGTGAAGTGCATCGCGTTGACCTTCGACGGCGTCCCGGGCGAGCGGACGGGGGCGGTGATGGACCTGCTGGCGCAGTACCGGGCGGTGGGGACGTTCTTCCTGGAGGGGCGGGACGTGGCGGCGAACGCCGAGGTGGTGCGGCGGATCGCGCGGGAGGGGCACGAGATCGGCGACCACACCTGGAACCACCCCCGGCTGACCGAGATCGGGGACGACCGGGTGCGGGAGGAGCTCGACCGGACGGCGGACGCGATCGAGGAGGTCACCGGGCGGCGGCCCACCCTGATGCGGCCGCCGGAGGGGCGGACCGACGACCGGGTCTCGCGGATCTCGCGCGAGCTCGGCATGGCCCAGGTGCTGTGGACGGTGACCGCGAAGGACTACGCGACCGACGACAGCGGGCTGATCGCGCAGCGGGTCCTGGACGGGGCCGCGCGGGACGGGATCGTCCTGCTGCACCCGCTGCACGCGGGCACGGTGCCCGCCCTGCCCGCCGTCCTGGAGTCGCTGGCCGGACAGGGCTACACCTTCGTCACGGTGGGGGAGTTGCTCGCCCCCGGGACCGCGGAGCCCGGCGTCATCTACAAGTGAGCGGAAATCGGCGCCGGGGGTGACCGGGTTCTTGACCGGACCTTTGACAGGAACCCCCGGCGCTGACATGCTGTCCGGCGGATTGGTGTGGGAGCGCTCCCACTCGATCTTCCGAAACGGACGGCCGCGGGAGGGAAACGGCGTGTCGGCGCCAGGAACCGGACCCGTTCCGCGGATTTCCGGGGTGCCGCGACCGGCTCGGGCCGGAGCGGCGGGATAGCGCGAACTCCCGTGCGGGCGTGGTGGGATCGCGCCTGGAGCAGCTCGGGAGTACCTCGGGAGCACCGTGCCGGGGGCACCCGGACATTGCCGGGCGAAAGGCGGGCGGTACGGGCGCCCGGGTTTTCCGTGCCGGAATCGCGGGTCGATTCGTGCGGACCGATTCGTGCGGGTCGATTCGTGCGGACCGATTGGCGCGGCCGGGTTCGTTCGGGCGGGTTCGCGCGGGCGGACGGGAAAAGCCCCGGACCGCACTCCGGTCCCGGTGGAATGCGCGGACGAATTGCACCGTGCGCGGTGCACGGTGAACGACGAAAGGTGCTGACCGGGATGACTCCCGACCGCGGCCGCTCGTGCGGCCACTCCCACCTGCCGGTGGGCCTCCAGTACGGCGATGGGGGCGAGGCCGAGACCGTCGGCCGGCTCGCCCCCGGGCGTGACCGCACCGCCGGGTCCGCCCGCCCCGGCGCCCTCCCGGTCGCCCGGCAGGCCGGCGCATGAGCCCCCGCCCGCCCGGTGGCGGCCCGGCGGACGCCGGGACGGCGCGGTCCGGGAAGGCGGCGCGGTGAGCGGCGCGGTGGGCGGGCGCCGGGAAGGCGGTGCGGCGGGCGGGCCCGCCACGGTGGTCGGCGGCGGCGTCAGCGGGCTCACCACCGCCCTGGAACTCCAGGAGCGCGGCCGCCCGGTCACCCTGGTCACCCCCGAACCGCCGCACCACACCACCTCGGTGCTGGCCGCCGCGATCTGGCACCCGCTGCTCCGCCGCCCCGACCCGGTCTACCTGCGGCGCGCCACCACCGCCCTGCACCGGCTCACCGCACTGTCCCGGCGGCCCGCGGAGAGCGGCGTACGGATCCGCACGCTCACCGAGTTCTCCGCGACCTCCAGCGAAGTACCGTGGTGGGTGAGGGAAATGAGCGGGGACAACCTCGCCCGTCCGGCCCCCTGCCCGCCCGGGTACGCCGCCGCCTGGACGCTCCCCGTCCCGGCCGTCGACGCCGACCGCTACCTCGCCCACCTGGCCGAGCGCTTCGCCGCCCGCGGCGGCCGGATCGAGCACCGGCTGGTCACCGACCTGGCCGCGGAGGCCGGCCGCACCGGCGCGGTGGTCAACTGCACCGGCTACGGCAGCGCCGCGCTGGCCGGCGACCGCAGCCTGTCACTGGTCCGCGGGGTACTGCTGCGCTGCGCCAAACCCGAAGGACTGCAAGGCTGTTGGATCGACGGCAGCGACCCCAGGCGCCCCACGTACGTGATCGAGCGCGAGCACGACGCGGTGCTCGGCGGCACCGCCGACCCCGGCCTGGTGGCCACCACCGTCCCCGAGGAGACGGTCGCCGACGTGCTGGAGCGCTGCGCCCGGCTGGTGCCCGCCGCCGCGGGCGCCCGGGTGCTGGAAGTCCGGGTGGGTTTCCGGCCCACCCGGGGTACGGTCCGGGTCGAACGGGACCCGTACATTCCCGGCCTGGTCCACAACTACGGGCACGGCGCCGCCGGTTACACCCTCTCCTGGGGGTGCGCCGCCGACGCGGCCGACCTCCTCGACAAGCCCCACTAGCGGAAGCGAGGCGACAGCGCCCGTGGCTCCACCACTCCTGACCGCCGCCCGCCCGGCGGCCACCGCCCCGCCGTGGCAGCCGGAGGTCTACTCCCACCCGCACCACGCCTTCCGGTGCGAACTGCTGCGCCCCCACCCCGCCTTCGAGGACTGGCTGGCCGGCGGCTTCCTCTGCCTGTACGCGCACGAGGACCCCGCCCTCCCGTTCGGCTTCGACCTCGACTTCGACACCGGCGACGGCCGGGGCGCCGGACCGCTGGAGCTGGAGGAGCACCCGCGGGAGGCCGTCGCCACCCTGCCCCGGGCGGCCGCCCTCCTGGCCGGGGCCACCGGCGCGGGCCACGCGGTGCTGGTGCACGCCGAGAAGTCCCACGTGCCCGGCACCGACGAGTACGGCCGGGCCCGCGCGGTCGGGCAGGTGATGTACGTCCGCGGGCCCGCCCCCGGCACGCTGCGGGCGCACAGCACGGACGCCGCGGGCCACTACGCGCGCGCCGAGACCACGCCCGCCGAGGCCGCGCTCGCCTGCGTCGAGGTCGGCGAGGCCGGCGAGGCCGGCGAGGGGACCGGGCGGCCGCGCCCCGTCCTGCTGCTGCGCGCCCGGCCGGACGACGGCGCGCACCGCTTCACCCCGGCCGCCCTGCACCTCGCGCTCACCCGTGCGCTCGACGGCCGACTCGTGGGCCGGGTCGGCGAGTTCGGCGGGCCCCGGGAGGGAAGGGCCTCCCGGATCACCGTCGGACCGGCTGCCTCGCGCACCCTGTACGCGCGGGCCGTCCGGATGCTGCGCGGTGAACTGCCGCTCGACGCAAGGCCGTTCCGGGTCCTGCTGGAACACCGGCGGCGCCTGGTCGCCGCCCTGGAACTGCTGGCCGCCCGGGCCGCCACCGGTACCGGGCGGGCCGCCGCCTTCGCGCCCTCGGCCGACGCGCTCCGACGCGCCGCCGAACTGCGGGACCGGACGGCGGAGTTGAGCTCCTGGACGACCGTGGAGGAGGCGGCGCGGCCGGACGCCGACAGCTGGCTGGAGCGGGCCCGGGCGGTACTCGAACGCGAACGCCTGCTGCACCACCTGCTGTGCCGGGAGACCGCGCCCAACCGCCGGGTCACCGTCCCCGTCGCCGCTCCGGCCTCCGTCACCGCCCTGGCCTCCGTCACCGCCCTGGCCTCCGTCGCCGCCCCGGCCCCCGTCACCGAGCCCGACGCGGGCCCACGCCCGGCCCGGAAGCCGGGACCGAGCCCGGCCCGGGAGTCGGACCCGTCCACCGCCGGACCGGGAGGAGCGGGCGATGGCGACCACTGACAGCGGCAGCGACCCCGGCACCGTCCTCCCGGCCACCACCACCGCCGATGCCGCCGCCGGCCCGGTGGTCTCCCGCCGGCGGGCGGTCGCCGCGCTGCTCGCGCTCTCCTTCGCGGCCTTCTGCTTCGTCACCACCGAGGTGCTGCCGACCGGCCTGCTCACCATCATCTCCGCCGACCTGGGCCGCTCCCGGTCCCAGGTCGGCCTGCTGGTCACCGGCTACGCCCTGGTCGTCCTGCTGGCCTCGCTGCCGCTGGCCCGCGCCACCCGCGAGGTCCCGCGCCGGCTGCTGCTCAGCGGGACGCTCGGGCTGCTGGCGCTGGCCACCCTGGTCACCGCGCTCGCCCAGGACTTCTGGGTCCTGCTGGCGTCCCGGCTGCTGACCGGCCTCACCCAGGCGATGTTCTGGGCGGTGGTGGCCTCCACCGCGACCGGCCTGTTCCCGCCCGAGGTGCGCGGCCGGATGGTGACCCGGCTGTCCATCGGCAACGGCCTCGCCCCCGTGCTCGGCGTGCCGGTCGGCACCTGGCTGGCCCAGCAGACCCACTGGCGGGTCACCTTCGCCGTGATGAGCGGCCTGAGCGTCGCCACCTGCGCCGCCGTCGCCCTGCTGCTGCCCGGCACCGCCCCCGGGGAGGGCACGGCCGCCCGCGGCACCGCGCCCGACCGCCGCCGGATGACCGTCCTGCTGGTCACCACCGGCCTGGCCGTCACCGGTGCGATGGGCACCTTCACCTACCTCACCTCGCTGCTGCTGGACTTCAGCGGCTTCGGCAACGGCTCGCTCGGCCCGCTGCTGTCGGTCTCCGGCGTCTTCGGCGTGCTCGGCACCCTGCTGCTCGGCCGCTACCTGGACCGCTACCCCCGGCCGGCCCTGATCGCGCCGCTGGGCCTGCTCACGGCCGCCATGCTGGGCCTGTTCGCGCTCGGCGGCACCCGGCCGGCGGCGCTGGGGATGCTCGCGCTGCTCGGCCTGTCCTTCAACGCGCTCGCCGCCGCCATCCAGCACCGGGCCCTGCAGGTGGCGCCCGGCAGCACCGACATGGCCTCGGCCGCGATGAGCGCGGTGTTCAACCTCGGCATCGCCGCCGGGTCGCTGCTGGGTGCGGGCCTGGTGGCCACCGCCGGCGTCCGGGCGGTGCCGCTGGTCGGCAGCCTGCTCGCCGCCGCCGCGCTGCTGGTGATGCTCACCCAGGGGTGAGCCGGCGGTCTCCCCGGCCTCCCGGGAGGCCGGGGAGACCGTGGGTCACAGGTTCACCGCTCGGCCGCCGAGGGTGACGGCCAGGTGCCCGTCGGCGGCGAAGGACCAGGCCAGGGCGCCGCTGTAGGGGGCGCAGCGGGAGCCGTTGGTGCCGGTCCAGAACTGGTTGGTGGAGTCGGCGTCGCCGATGGTCTTGTCGTTGGAGCCGCTGACCGCGAACCGGCAGGAGGTGTTGTTGCGGAACACCGAACTGCCGCCGTCCCAGGAGTAGTTGCGTTCGGCGTTGTCGATGCTCAGGTTGCCGGTGACGGCCATCGTGCCCGGGTTGCTGTTCCAGGTGAAGCCGTGGTGGCCGTTGTGGTAGGCGATGCTGCGGCGGACGGTGTGGTTGACCGCGATGTCGTCGCCGCCGAGCTTGTAGCCGTTGCGGTCGCCGTTGGCGTTGACGGTGCCGTCGGAGAGCGTCCCGTTGCCGTAGGAGAGCGAGTCCTCGACGGTGACGGGGCCGATCGGGCCGGTGTCGGTCTTGGTGTAGAGGTCCCAGCCGTCGTCGATGTTGTTGTGCGAGACGGCGTAGCGGAAGACGTTGCCGGGGCCGACGGTGAGCTTGGCGGCGAAGCCGTCCGCGTCCTCGCCGTCGGAGTCGGCGTTGTCGTGCGACTCGGCGCTGAGGACCAGGTTGTCCGAGGGCCACTGGGCGGCGGGGGTGCTGGAGGAGATCCGGCCGAGCTGCAGGCCGGAGTCGCGGTTGTACCGGGTGACGGTCCGTTCGACGACGTTGTGGCTGCCGCCGACGTAGATGCCGTTGTCGCCGGCGCGCTGCACGGTGAGCCCGTACACGTGCCAGTAGTCGGCGTTGAGGACCAGTCCGCGGTTGGCCGGGTCCTCGGTCATCGCGGAGAAGTCCAGCACCGGGGTCTCGCCCGGGTAGGCGGACAGCGTGGTGCGGGCGGCGGCGGTGCCGTTGCTGCCCGCCGGGACGGTGACGGTCTTGCCGTACGCGTAGGTGCCGCCGCGCAGGTAGATGGTGCCACCGGGGGTGATCCGGGCGATCGCGGAGGTGAGCGTGGTGGGGGCGGACTGGGTGCCCGCGGCGCCGTCGGTGCCGTTCGGGGCGACGTAGAGGGCGTTCGCGGTGGGCGGGGGCGTGCTGCTGGTGGAGGTGGTGACCTCGGCGTCCAGGTAGTCCAGGTTGGGCAGTCCGGCGGCGGTGGTGGGGGTGAGCCGGATCGTGTTGCTGCCCGAACGGACCGGCACGGTCACGGACTTGGTGGTCCAGCCGGTCCAGCTGCCGGTGCCCTCGAAGGAGAGCGTGCCGGTGCCGGTGCCGTTGACGGCCAGGTCGGCGGGCCGGGCGGTGGTGGTGCCGTTGGCGAACCGGAACGCCAGCGTCGCGGTGCCCGCGGCGGTGGCGTTCACCGTGAACTGGGCGTACGCGCCGGTGGCGTTGGTGCCGTTGCAGAAGCCGGAGCCGGAGAAGCCGGTCCAGTCGGAGTCGGTGGTGCCGGTGCAGACCGCGGGGGAGGACTCGGCCTCGTACCGGGTGGCCGCGGCGTTGGCCGGGCCGGTGGACAGCACGGCCACGGTGCCGGCCAGCAGGGCCGCGGACGCGAGGGCTGCTCTCTTGCGCATGCGTTCGTCTCCAGGGGTGGGTCACGGATGTGAACGTGGAGCGGGTGCGGCGCCGCTCCACGGACAGTAGGAGCCCGCCCTGGACGCGTCAATGAACTTGTACGTGACCGTAGTTCAAGGATGTGAACAGCAGGGTTTCCGGCAGGTGGGGGCCCGGGCGGGCCCGAAAACTTTCCGGCGCCCGGCCGCGGAACTTTCACGGACGGGCGGCGCCCGCGGCACCGGCTCCGAGCCCCGGGCCCAGGGGCGGAACGGGTCGGTGAACTCGACCACCTCCGGCGCGGGTTCGGCGACCGGGCGGCCGGGCGCGCCCGCGGCGGGGCCGTCCTGCTCGGCGTCGGGTCCGGCCGGCGCGGTATCGGGTCAGGCCGGGGCGGCGTCGCGGCCGGTCACGCCGGCTCCGCGGCCGGACGGGGCGCCGGGCGCCGGGAGCGGTGCACCAGGGCGGCCACGGTGGTGGCGGCCAGCAGGGCGCCGGCCCGCTCCTCGACCTCGCGCCAGACGTCGGGCAGCGCGTCGGCCGGGCCGGGGTAGGCGAGCGCGGCCAGCGGTTCGCCGCGCAGCGTGATCAGTTCGCCGTCCACGGCGCGCACCACGTCGAGCAGCGTGATCTCCGCGGCCGGGCGGCCCAGCCGGTAGCCGCCCTCGCAGCCGCGCCGGCTGCGGACCAGCCCGGCCCGGCGCAGGTCGCCGACGACGGACTTCAGGAACCGGAACGGGATCTCCTGGGAGGAGGCGATGGCCTCGCAGGTGAGCGGACGCCCCGGGTCGCAGGCCAGCTCGACCAGCGCGCGGGCGGCGTAGTCCGCCTTCGCGGAAATATGCATGGTCCGAAGTATCCACCGGGTCGGGGGATCATCAAGTCCCTTGCCGGGCAGCCGGTTTGGGGCTCCGGACCGAAAGGACACCTCTTGACATCCTTTTCGGGCCGCGCTTAGCGTTCCGTGCGTCCCACCGTCGTCCAGCACCCCGGGAGACCCCGTGTCCACCGACCCGCACCAGCCCGCTCCGGCGACCGACGGGAGCCTGCGGACCTGCGCGGGGGAGGGCTTCCACCCGCACCTGACCGCGCCGGACGCCGACCCGGACGCCGCCGTCCCGCTCCGGGCCCGCCTGCACCACGTCCGGGCCGGGGAACTCGACGGCGACACCGCGCAGAGCGGCGGGATGCGCAGGTTCGCGGCGATCAGCGGACGCACCGTCGGCTCGGAGAAGCTCTGGATGGGCGAGACCCGCGTCGCCCCCGCCACCGCCTCCTCCGACCACCACCACGGCGAGTCGGAGACCGCGATCCACGTGGTCAGCGGCCACCCCGAGTTCGTCTTCCTGGACCACTCCTCCGGCGAGCCGGTCGAGGTCCGGCTGCGCACCGGGCCGGGCGACTACGTCTTCGTGCCGCCCTACGTCCCGCACCGCGAGGAGAACCCCGATCCCGCGCACGAGGCCGTGGTGGTGATCGCCCGCAGCACCCAGGAGGCGATCGTGGTCAACCTGCCGAGCCTGCACACCGAATCCTGAGCGGACCGGGGCCGGGGCCGGGAGGCGCCGGCCCCGGCGGGGTGCGAACGGCAGGGCGACCGGCGGCCCGGTGTTCGTTTTCCGGGGCGGTCACGGACCCGATGATTGGTCATATTCGGTCATGATGTGACCAATAGGAAAAGTTTGGTCCGGGGCGAACCGGCCGCCACCTTACCTTGGTCCGCGGCGTGGCCTGACGACCCGTCAGGTCAGCTGTCGATCCCGAGGTGGAGAAACAGTGCTGAGAAGCCCGCGTCCGCCCTTGCCGATCCGTCGCTCCCACCCCCGCCGCGCCACCCTGGCCGCGTCGCTCGCCACCGCCCTGCTGCTGCTCGGCCTCGGCGGCACCGCCCCCGCCAGCGGCCAGGCCGCCACCACCGCCACCAGCACCGACGCCGGCTCCGGCTCCACGCTGGTCAAGAGCGTGCGCAACGCCACCCACCCCGGTGCCGCCACCGCCCAGCACGGCGACACCCTCGACTGGACGGTGAAGTACCAGAACAACGCCGCCGACGACACCCCCGCCCCGGCCCAGGTCACCGACCCGATCGGCGGCGCCGGCGGCTACGTGCCCGGCTCGCTGAAGGTGCCGCCCGGCTGGACCCCGTCCTGGTCGACCGACGGCAGCACCTTCGGACCCACCGACACCGGCGCGGCCACCGTCGCCGTCCGGGCCGAGAACCCGGTCGCCCGCTCCGGCGGCACCGAGATCTCCCCGCTGCTGCTCGCCCCCGTCCAGCCCACCGCGCAGGCCACCGGCGGCGACGGCTACACCCCCGTGCTGTACCGCACCCCCACCGGCGAGGTGCAGGCCTGGAGCATCTACCACCACGCCTCGCCCGCCGCCGCCAAGGCGGTGTGCAGCAGCCTCACCACCGGCCAGCCCTGTACCGGCGGCCCCTGGCCGCGCCCGCTGAACACCACCGCCGGACCCCTCGGCACCGGCAACACCGGCGACCTCGGCAGCCCGCTGACCACCAAGTACGTGATCGACCCCCAGCAGTCCAACCTGCTCTACTACCCCGCCAACACCGCCACCGGCGTCGGCATCGGCTGCCTCGACCTGGCCGCCCACGCCAACTGCGGCTACACCGCGCTCGCCGCCAACGGCACCTCCCCCAGCAGCGCCAACAACCTCACCGGCCTGGCGAAGGTCGGCGACAACCTGTACGCCGTCGCCAACACCGGCCAGGTGCTGTGCATGACCCTGCCCGGCCGCACCCCCTGCGCCGGACAGCCCTACGCCCCGATCGTCGCCGCCAACCACGACCTGCCCGGCAACCCCGGCGCCCTCTACCAGGGCGGCCTGACCGCCGTCGGCGACAAGGTGTTCACCTCCTCCGCCCCGCAGGGCAGCGGCTCCACCGCCCCCGGAGCGCCCGCCGTCGGCTGCTTCGACACCAGCACCAACACCACCTGCGCCGGCTGGAGCACCCCGCACACCGCCGGACCCAGCTCCGCCTACTACACCTACGACGCCTTCACCGCCTACGACACCGCCGGCCACCCCAACGGCGTCTGCACCAGCACCGTCGGCGGCGCCAACGTCCTCACCACCTGCTACGCCGTCGACGGCTCGCCGCTGACCGCACCCGGCATCCTCGCCACCCTCAACGGCGCTACCCTCACCTTCGACCCGGAGACCGTCAGCACCGACACCACCACCCGCAGCTACTTCCCGGCCTGGGGCGGCAGCGGCGGCAGCGGCGTCACCCTCTGCTACGACTGGCGGACCGCCGCCCCCTGCGCCGGCTTCCCGCTGCCCGCCACCCACCCCACCGCCAACGGCGGCACCACCCGCGACTACGGCTACAGCTACGACAGCACCACCCGCTGCCTGATCGGCCTCGGCGACGCCGGCGTGCTGTTCTCGATGGACCCGGCCACCGCCGCCAGCCCCTGCCAGCACAGCGGCGCCACCGTCACCCTCAAGCCCACCGACTTCTACTGCGACGGCAGCACCGGCCACGTCCAGTCCTACACCCGGGCCCGGCTGACCGGCCTCGACCTCACGCACGTCGACCTCGGCGCCTCCCGGGTCCTGGTCACCGACCCCGACGGCACCCCCGTCGCCACCCCGGGCCTCGCCGCCGACGGCACCGTCGACCTCAGCGGCGTCGACCCCGCCGCCCACCCCGCGCTCACCGTCACCGCGCAACTCGTCCTCACCAGCACCGGTGACTTCACCGCGAACAACCACCCGATGCTGGTCGTCGAGTACAAGGGCGACGCCCCGCAGATCTGCTTCCGCACCACCGTGGCCGCCGACTGCGCCACCACCACCGTCAGCAACACCGCCACCGGCACCGACGCCACCGGCACGTTCACCTCCAACACCGTCACCGCCCCGGTCGCGCCCGGCGCCGGCTGCCAGCCCAAGGTCAGCGTCCAGAAGGAGATCTGCGGCTCCCTCAACCCGCACGACTGCGCCCCCGGCGGACCGGGCCCCTGGGCCAAGAACAGCCCCGTCGGCCTGCTCGGCCTGCTGGGCACCGCCCACTGGCGGATCACCGTCAGCAACGCGGGCCCGGTCGACGCCGCCGCGGTCACCGTCAACGACCCGTCCACGCCCGCCTGCCGGACCGCCGCCGGGACGTTCGCCCTGGCCGCCGGGGCCAGCCGCCAGGTCTACTGCGACTCGCTGCTGCTGGCGCTGCCGGTGAAGAACACCGCCTCCGCCAGTTTCGTCGCCGCCAACTCGCCCGCGGGCACCGCCCCGACCACCACCGCGGCCTCCTCGGCGGTCGCCTGCTCGCTGCTGTGCATCCTGGCGGTGCCGGAGTAGGAACCCAACCCCCTTACCGCACAGATAAGTTGACCGGCCGCCGGGGCACTTCCGCCCCGGCGGCCGGTCGCCCGCCGCGCCGTTCTGCTGAAAGCAGAGCGGCGCGGACTTTCCTTCCGCCGCCCGGTGCCTAGGCTGGGAGGATGAGCACCCACGCCTCACCCGCCCCGGCCCGTGTCCTCCCGCTGCGCCCCCGGCCCGAGGTGCCGGCGGCCCCGGCGCCCAGGGAACCCCTGCTGCGCGACGTGGTGGGCGACGTGCTGCGGCGCGAACGGCTCGCCCAGCGGCGGACGCTGAAGGACGTCGCGGAGGCCGCCCGGATCTCGGTGCCGTACCTGTCGGAGCTGGAGCGCGGCCGCAAGGAAGCCTCCTCCGAGGTGCTCGCGGCCGCCGCCCGGGCGCTCGGCCTGGGCCTGGGCGACGTGCTCTCGCTGGTGCAGCGGGAACTCGTCGCGCTGCACACCGCGACCGCCCCGCACGGCCGGGCGGCGTCCGCGGGCCGGTACGGCGGGCTCTGCCTGGCGGCCTGAGCGGCAGCCCGTCCCCGTACCGGCCCTGCGCTCAACCCGCGGCGGGGAGACGGCTGTTCAGCACCCGGTCGGCGAGGCCGTACGCCACCGCCTCCTCGGCGCTGAACACCTTCTCCCGGTCCATGTCGGCGCGCAGGGTCGCCACCGGGTGGCCGGTGTGCCGGGACAGCACCTCCTCCACCTGCGCACGGATCCGCAGCACCTCCTTGGCGGCCAGGCTCAGGTCGGAGACCGTCCCGCGCCGCCCGCCGCTGGCGGGCTGGCCGAGCAGCACCCGGGAGTGCCGCAGCACCGAACGCCGCCCCGGGTCGCCGCCCGCCAGCAGCACGGCGGCGGTGGAGGCGGCCTGCCCGACGCAGTAGGTGGCGATCGGGCAGCGCACGAAGGTCATCGCGTCGTAGATCGCCATCAGCGAGGTGAACGACCCGCCCGGCGAGTTGAGGTACACCGCGATCTCCTCGTCCGGGCTCGCGGACTCCAGGTGCAGCAGCTGGGCGATCACCACGTTGGCGACGCCGTCGTCGATCTCGGTGCCGAGGAAGACGATCCGCTCGTTCAGCAGCCGGCTGAACACGTCGTACGAGCGCTCGCCCTGCGCGGTCCGCTCGATCACGTAGGGAATCGGGTAGGAGGCCATGTCACAGCCCCGCCCGTCGACGGGACGCGGTCGCGCCGACTTCGGCCAGCGACTCCAGCACCCGGTCCACCATCCCGTACTCGCGGGCCTGCTCGGCCGTGAACCAGCGGTCCCGGTCGCCGTCCCGGGCGATGGTCTCCCGGCTCTGCCCGGTGTGCTCGGCGGTGATCCGCTCGATGGCCAGCTTGGTGTACTCCAGGTTCTCCGCCTGGATCTCGATGTCCGACGCGGTGCCGCCGATGCCCGCCGACGGCTGGTGCATCATGATCCGCGCGTTCGGCAGCGCGAAACGCTTGCCCGCCGCGCCCACCGTCAGCAGGAACTGCCCCATGCTGGCGGCGAACCCCATCGCCAGGGTCGACACGTCGTTCGGGATCAGCCGCATGGTGTCGTAGATCGCCAGCCCCGCCGTGACCGAGCCGCCCGGGCTGTTGATGTACAGGCTGATGTCGGTGCGCGGGTCCTCCGCCGAGAGCAGCAGCAGCTGCGCGCACACCCGGTTCGCCGACACGTCGTCGACCTGGGTGCCGAGCAGCACGATCCGGCGGGCCAGCAGCAGCGCCGCCAGGTGGTCGTCGAACGGGCTGGGCGGGGTGTCACCGTCCTCCGCCCGCGGGCGAAGCCGGTGGGGGAAGGTACTGGACAGTGGGGTCATCAGGTCTCCCGGTGCTGACGGAGGGTCGGTGACTCCACTGTCGGCGACCGGCGGCCCCGGGCGAAGGCTTCTCTGCCCGCCGCAGATTCGCTGCGGGCAGAGGGCCGGCGGACGGCGGGCCGCTCACCCCCGCGCGGACGGTTCCGCGGCCGGAACGGTGAACGCGACGCGGGGCGGCAGCCGTTCAGGTCCACGGGACGGTGACGGCGGGGGAGGGCGGTGACGGTGGTGGCGGTGGTGGGCGGTGCCGGGGCTGGCATCCTGGAGCGCATGGACGGGGAACAGGAGATCCGGGCGCTGATCGGCTCGTGGCTGGCGGCCGAGGACGCCGCGGCCCCACCGCCGCGGGAAGGGGCGCCCGGGCCCGGAGCGGACGGCGGCGCCCTCCCGGTGCGGGACTCCGGCGCCCGGGAGGTGGCGGCGGCGGCCCGCCGGCTGGCACTGCGCGGCCTGGCGGAGGAGCGGTCGGCGGCCCGACCGGACGGGTACGGGGGGCCGGACGGGCCGCCGGAGGTGTCGGACGCGCTGCACCGGATCGCCCGGGGGCTGGTGGTCGACGAGCACCCGTCGGCGTGGCGCTGGACGCGGGCGGAGCGGAACGAGGTGGCGCACTGGGTCGCGCTGCTGATGCGCCGCTTCGGCGAGGACGGGGTGCAGGAGCTGATCGCCGAATTCCCGGCCCGCTGACGGCGGTCTGGCCCACGGGCACGGGCGCGGGCGCGGACGGGTTCGCGGGCACGGACGGGTTCGCGGGCGCGGGCGTCGGCGTCGGCGCGGGGGACGGTTCCGGTGGTGCGGACAGGATCTCGTCGACCGCCGACTGCAGGACGCGGCCCGGGCGGACCCCCAGCCCCTCGGCCAGCCGCCGACGGGTGCGGTGGTAGGCGGCGAGGGCGTCCGCCAGGCGGCCCGAGCGGTGCAGGCAGCGGACCAGCAGGGCGGCGACCGGCTCGTACAGCGGGTCCTCGGCGCCCGCCCGGTCGAGCGCGGAGACCGCCTCCGGGCCGCGGCCCAGCCGCAGCAGGCGCTCCGCCCAGCACTCCAGGGCCCGCATGCCCTGCCGGTCCAGGCCGGCGGCGAGGACGCGCCGCAGCTCCGTCTCCGGCAGGTCGGCCAGCGCGGAGGTCCCGCGCCACAGCCCCAGGGCCTCGCGCAGCAGCGCGACCGCGGCGGCGTCCCCCTCCGGCCCGGGGTCCCCGTCCGGGCCGGTGAGCTCGGCGGCGCAGGCGGCGAGCCGCTCGAAGCGCAGCGCGTCGACCAGGTCGGCCGGTCCGTCCAGCCGGTAGCCCGGCGCCCGGGTCTGCAGGGTGAACGGGGTGCCCGCGAGCAGCTTGCGCAGGGCCGCGACGTGCCCCTGGAGCGCGGCCCGGGCCTGGGCGGGGGCCGCGTCGCCCCAGAGCAGTTCGAACAGCCGGGCCACCGGGACGACCCGCCCCAGTTCGAGCGCCAGCAGCGCCAGCACACCCGACCGCTTGGGCCCGCCGGGCGCCACCGAGCGACCGTCGGCGGTCGACAGCTCGACCGGTCCCAGCAGTCGAATGAACACGGATCCCCCCAGGTGGATGCGGGTTGGCGAAGCGTTCCGTCCCGATTCGGGCGGCAGTCTGCCACATGCGGCTGTCCGTTTTCCGAGCCGACGGATCGCAGTTTTGTACGGTTTTCCGATCGTTTGTGGCGCGCCCGGACCCGCCCGCCCCGCCCGTCGGCCACCCGGCCGGGAACCTGGTGGCCCGGCGTTCAAGCAGCGGTCGGCCCGCGTTCGCTGACCTGACGTCAGAAGTTCGCCGTCCGAGCCGGGTCACGAGGCCCCCGCCCGTCCCCACGGTGCACACCCGGACGCCGTCGGACGCCGCCGGACGGCGTCGGACGCCGCCGGACGGCGACCTGCGGACCGCGACCGACGACGGCGCCTTCGCCAACGCCAGCAGCATGGACGCCGGTCAGGTCGGCAGCTTCCTGACCCGCTGGGCGCCCGCCGGCGACCGGTGAGGCTCCGGCTCCGGCCCCGGGCCGTGCTGGGGGCCGCCACGGCCTCGGCCCTCCTGCTCGGCGGCTGCGGAACGGACCGCCCCGCCCGACCCACCGCGCAGGCCACGGCCAACGGGGTCACCGTCACGGTCACGCTGGTCCAGGCGTCCGGCGTCCGACGGCCGACGGTCGGCGGCCCGGGACGGACCGGCCGGTCGGCGGGCCCGGCCGGGGCGGTCGCCGGGTGCTGTCCGGGGCCGCCGCCGACCGGGGACCGGCCGCCCGACTCCCGTCAGGTGTCGGTCGGTTCGGCCAGCACGGCGACTCCCGGGGTGAGGTGGAAGCGCTCGGGGCGGTCGGCCGTCCGGCGGTCGGCCGGGGCGATCCGGGCCCGGCGGTCGAGCCAGGACCGGAGCCGGGTGAGCGCGGCGCGGTCGCGCGCGGCCGGGTCGGCGGCCCCGGCGTCCGCGGCCTCCCGCAGCAGGACCCGGGCGGGCCGCCCGGCGTCCCCGTCCTCGGGCGCCTCGGCGGGCAGGACGTCCAGCACGGTGAAGGACGTGCCCGGGGCGAAGGTCACCTGCGGTTCCTCCGGCCCGCTGCCGGCGAAGGCCGCGGTGCGCCGGCCGGTGGCCGACCAGATCACGAACTCGACGGGTGCGTGAGGGAGTTCGGCCAGGGTCGCGGACAGTCCGGTGACCGGGGCCGGTTCGACCAGCTCCCGGCCGACCCGGTACTCGGCGAGCAGCGCCACCGGGTCCGTCCCCGGCGGCGCCCCGAGCAGCACCGCGCCGTGATGACTCGGCAGCCGCCGCAGCCCCGACCCCAGGCAGCGCAGGAACGGCCCCAGCCCCGGGTCGCCGGAACGGGCCGCCGCGACCAACTCCCCCCGCCCCACCGGCACTCCGGCATCGCCGTGGTGCAGCAGCACGGCGGCCAGATCGGGCTTGATGTCGTCCTTCGGGCTCGACCGCAGCCCCGGCAGCCGGGTGGACACCTGCTCCACCCGGCCCGCGCACCGGTGGTAGTGCTCACCGAGCAGCGCCCGGACGGCCTCGCGGTCCGCCCCGCTGCTGGCGCCGGTCGCGGTACGGGGGTGGTCCTCCGGACGGAAGCGGCGGTAGCGCGGGGTGTCGGCGGGGGGAGGAGGGCTCCCGGGTCCGGCGTCGGCGTCGGCGTCCGGTGCGGGTGCGGGTGCGGGTGCGGGGTCCGGTGCGGCGCCGGGGTCGGGGCCGGGGTCGGGGTCGGGGACAGGTGGTGACGGCTCGTCAGCGGCCTCGGGTGGTCCGCCGCTGGTGGCCGTCCGGACGGGCGGGGGCGGCGGGGGCGGCGTCTCCTGCTCCGGGAGGGCGGGCTCGGCGGTACCGGCGGTGGCCGCCCGCGCGGGCGCGGGCGCGGGTGCGAGTGCGGGTGCGGGCGGTGCTTCGTGCGGCGGGAGGGCGAGTGCGGGGGCGCTGCTGGTGACCGTCCGGACCGGTGGCGGCAGCGGTGCGGGTGGTGCGGGCCGGGCGGCTACGGCGGCCGCCTCGGGCTCATCGGGCTCGGTGGGCGCCACGGGCTCGGTGGGCGCCACGGGTTCGGCGACGGCGGCGCTGGTGCCGTACGAGACGGGCGCGGGGGCGGGCGGGGCGGTGGCGGGGTGTTCGGGGCCGAGCCAGTCCAGGTCGTGCAGGCGGGCGACGAAGCGGGCGACCGGGACGGTGGACGGGTCGAGCAGGCCGTGGACGAGCAGGCCGAAGCCCTCGGTGCCCGCGGTGGGCAGCCGTTCCAGCAGGTTGCCGAGTTCCTCGAAGACGTCGGCGGCCACCGGGCGGTCCCGTTCCCCGACGATCAGCAGCGGTCGGGCCGCCTCGGGGCGGCGGAAGCGCGGCGTGAGGACGTGCGGCGGCTCCGGGCGCAGCCACAGCCCGGCCGGGACGGCCTCCAGCGCCCAGTACGGGAACGCCTCGAAGACGGCCGGTCCGTCGGTGCGCCAGTCGGCGGGGCCCTTGCGCCACGCCCAGGGGGCGGTCGGTTGGCCGGGGGCGGCCGCCAGGCGCAGCAGGTAGGGCTCCCAGCGGGCCCGCCCCTGCCCGTCCAGGACCCGGGAGGTCGGTCCGTCCGGCCCGAGCACCGGCAGGCCGATCGCGGCGTGCACCGGGCGGGCCAGGCGGGCGGCGAGCGTCCCGGCCAGGGCGGCGAGTTCGTCCGGCGCGGCCCACGGTGCGCTGACCAGCGGCCGGGTGCCGTCCAGCGGCAGGGCGGCCACGGCCTCGGCGAAGTCCTCCGGCAGCAGGACCGGGCAGGCGGGGGTGCCGACCAGGACGACGGTGGTTCCCGGTGGGGCGGCGGTCAGGGCCAGTCCGGGCAGCGGGGCGGCGGGCGGGGCGGCGGTGTGGGTCAGCCAGTACCCGGCGGGCAGTCGGCGCACCTCCACCGCGGCGGGCGGCCGGGCGGGTGGTCGGGGCGCGACGGGGGGCCGGGGAGCCGGGGCGAGTTCGGCGGCCGGGGCGAGGACGGTCTCCCGCCGGGCCCGGCGGGCCCGGCGCGGGGCGGCCCCGGGGGCGCAGTACCACCAGGAGGCCGGCGCCGGGGAGCCCTCCGGTGCGACGACGTCCAACTCGCCGTCCGGGGAGATCTCCACCACCCCGTCCGGGGCGATCACCGGCACCTCCGCCCGGTCCGCGACCACCTCCGCCGGGCGGCGCCCGTTCGGGGCCAGGGCGGCCAGTCCGGAGGCGGCGAGCACCAGGGTCGACGCCCCGCGCGAGCGGGCCAGCACTCCCAGGTCGGCCATCCGGTCGCGCAGCACCGCCGCCGAGTCGGGGGCGGCCGCGACGACGATCAGGCTCCCCGGCAGTTCCCGCAACGTCCCCACCGCCGCGGCCAGTTCGTCGTCCCCGGCCCGGTTCGGGGCGATCACGAAGTGCGGCCCCACCGCCCGCAGTCCGGAGGGCGCGCGGGCGGGGGCGGGGACCGGAAGGGGAGCGGGTTCGGGGGCGCGGGCGGTCCGGCCGAAACGGGAGAGGCTCATCGTCGGGATATACGGTCGGGCCGGGCCGCCCGGTTCAACGGGCCCGCGCGGTTCCGGGCGGGCGTCCCCGCCGGGTGCCCGGGGTCAGCCCGGCGGACGTGGACGCCCACCCGCTCGGCCGAGCACCCCGTCCGGCTCGGGCTCGGGCTCCGGCTCGGGTTCGGGTTCGGGTTCGGGCAGGTACGGGGTCTGGAGCTGGACGGTGCGGCGGCGGGTGATGTGCAGGGCGCGGCCGGGAGGGAGCTGGCGGGGCTTGGTGCTGCCGAAGAGGACGCCCTCGCCGGGCGGGCAGGAGAGCAGGGTGACGGGGGTGTTGACGTCCTGGAGGCGGCGCAGCAGGGGGTCGTTGTAGGCGCGGCCGATGCCGTTGGCGGAGCGGGCGACGATCAGGTGCAGGCCGAGTTCGGCGCCCTGGGCGAGGTGGTCGAGGAGCGGCGCGAAGGGGTGCTGGGCGCCGGGCTGGGTCGGGACGAGGTCGTAGTCGTCGACCAGGACGAAGAGTTCGGGCCCGGTCCACCAGTCGCGCAGGCGCAGCCGGGCGGGGGTGATCTCCTCGCCGGGGAGGCGGGCGGTCATCGCGCGGGAGGCGCCGGTGACGACCTGCTTGAGGACGTCGAGGGCGACGGCGTAGCCGAGGCGGTAGGGCTCGGGGACGCTCTCGTAGAGGCCGCGGCGGAAGTCGACGAGCATGATCCGGGCTTCGGCGGGGGTGTAGGCGGTGGTGACCGCGGTGACCAGGTGGCGCAGCAGGTTGGTCTTGCCGCTCTCGCTGTCGCCGACCACGAGCAGGTGCGGGGACTCCTCGAAGTCGTGCCAGAGCGGGGCGATGGCGCTGCCCTCCAGGCCGAGCGGGACGCGCAGCCGGCCCTCGGGGGCGGGGAGGTCGGCGGCGTCGAGGAGGGCCGGGAGCATCCGGACCTGCGGGGCGCGGGGGCCGGTCCAGTGCTCGTCGACGGCGTCGATCAGGTCGGCGACGCCCTCGGTGAGGGTGTCGCCGTCGCCGAGGCCGTCGATCCGGGGGAGGGCGGTGAGGAAGTGCAGGCGGTCGGCGGTGAGGCCGCGGCCGGGGACGCGCGGGACGGTCTGGGCGGCGCGCATGTTGACGGCGGAGTCGATCGGGTCGCCGAGGCGCAGCTCGAAGCGGGTGCCGAGCTGGTCGCGCAGGCCGCTGGGGACGTCGTTCCAGCGGGCGGCCGCGATCACCAGGTGGACGCCGTAGTTGAGGCCCCGGCCGGCGATCAGGGCGAGCGCGGGCAGCAGGTCGGTGAACTCCTCGCGGACGGTGTTCCAGCCGTCGATGACCAGGAAGACGTCGCCGTGGCGCTCCTCGGCCAGCGCGGGGTCCCCGGCGGCGCGGCGGCGCCGGAAGGCGGCGGCGGAGTCGAGGTCCCGCTGGGCGAAGAGCAGTTCGCGGTGGGCGATGACGGCGGTGACCTCGGCGACGGTGCGCTGGACGCGTTCGGGTTCGTGGCGTCCGGCGACGCCGCCGACGTGCGGGAGGCCGCGCAGGCCGGTGAGCGTGCCGCCGCCGAAGTCCAGGCAGTAGAACTGGACCTCGCGCGGGCTGTGGGTGAGCGCCAGGCCGGCCACCAGGGTGCGCAGCAGGGTGCTCTTGCCGCTCTGCGGGCCGCCCGCGACGCCGACGTGGCCGCCCGCCGCGGCGAGGTCGGCGGTGAGCAGTTCGCGCTGCTGCTGGAAGGGGCGGTCCACCACGCCGACCGGGACGGTGAGGGTGCCGGTGGCCGGGCGCCCGTCGGGGGCCAGGCCGTGCGCGGGGGTCGGGGCCAGCGGCGGCAGCAGCTCGTCCAGGGTGGGCGGGGTCTCCAGCGGGGGCAGCCAGACCCGGTGGGCGGGCGGACCGGCGTCCCGGAGCCGGTCGGCGGCGAGCTCCAGCAGGGTGGTGGACGGCTCGTCGGACGCCTCGGGGGCGGCCGGTTCGGCCTCGGGGGCGGGCCGGCGCGGGGCGACGTGGTCGGTGCCGTACGGGACGATCTGGCCGGCCGCCGCGGCCTGCCGGGCGGCGCCGCGCCGGCGGCGGTAGGGGCCGGAGACGTAGGCGGCCTTGAACCTGGTCAGGGTGGTGGTGTCGCTGCGCAGGATGCCGTTGCCGGGCTGCGAGGGCAGCTGGTAGGCGTCCGGGACGCCGAGCACGCCCCGGCTCTCCATCGCGGAGAAGGTGCGCAGGCCGATCCGGTACGACAGGTGGGACTCCAGGGCGTGCATCCGGCCCTCGTCCAGGCGCTGCGAGGCGAGCAGCAGGTGCACGCCCAGCGAGCGGCCGAGGCGGCCGATCATGATGAACAGGTCCATGAAGTCCCGGTGCGCGGACAGCAGTTCGCTGAACTCGTCGACCACGACGAACAGCGTGGGCAGCGGGTCCAGCGGGGTGCCGGCGGCCCGGGCGTCCTCGTAGTCCAGCAGCGAGCTGTAGTTGCCCGCCGCCCGCAGCAGTTCCTGGCGGCGGTTCAGCTCGCCGTGCAGGGCGTCGCGCATCCGGTCCACCAGGGCGGCCTCGTCCGCCAGGTTGGTGATCACCGCGGAGGTGTGCGGCAGGTCGTCCAGGCCGAGGAAGGTCGCGCCGCCCTTGAAGTCGACCAGCACGAAGTTCAGCGTCTCGGACGAGTGGGTCAGCGCCAGCGCCAGCACCAGGGTCCGCAGCAGCTCGGACTTGCCGGAGCCGGTCGCGCCGATCAGCATGCCGTGCGGGCCCATGCCGCCCTGGGCGGACTCCTTCAGGTCCAGCTCCACCGGGGTGCCGTCGGCGCCGACGCCGATCGGCACCCGCAGCCGCCCGCCCGGCGGCCGGGCCGCCCAGCGGGCCGCCACGTCGTGCCGGTACAGGTCGTTGACGTTCAGCAGCGCGGTCAGGTCGAAGTCGGTGCTGAGCGGCTCGGCGGCGTCCAGCGAGTCGCCCAGCCGGTGCGGGGCCAGCGCGGTGGCGAACCGGACGGCGGCCGGGCCGGACAGCGCGTCGGGGCGGCCCAGCTGGGTGCGCTCGTCCTGCCGGTTGCGGTCGGCCGTCACCAACTCGATCCGCCCGTCGGCCAGTTGCAGCCGCAGCCGGTGCGGGACGTGCTGCCACTCCAGCGCCCCCGCCAGGTCGACCAGCACCGCGTTTCGGTACCCGGTCAGCGCGGCCCGGCTGCCCGCGGGCAGTGCCACGCCGTCCAGCACGATCACCGTGAACGGCTCGTCGCGGCCCGGCTGGGTGTCCGGCTCGTACGGCGGACGGTCGGTGAACTCCGGGCCGAGCAGCTGCTCCAGCTCCGGCAGCGAGTCCGCGACCAGCCGCACCGGGCCCGCCCCGTCGGTGTCCACCGGGTGCAGGGCGTGCGGCAGCCACTTCAGCCACGACCACTCGGTGCGCAGGCCGGGCGCCACCGCGGCGGCGATCCGCAACTCGTCCGGGGCGTGGAAGAACGCCAGCTGCGCCAGCATCGCCCGCACCAACTCCCTTGGTGCGGAGTCCTGTTCACCGTCCGGCGCGGAACGCACCAGCACCTGCGCGTAGCCCCGCACGTGCACCGCGATCGGCTGGTCGGCGATCGACCCGTACGCGTGGATGAACCGGCGCAGCGCGTGCGCGCACAGCGGCTCCAGGTCCTCCACCGGCTGGGTGGACAGCGGGGCCAGCCGCACCGCGAGGCGCTGCGCGCCGACCGCGATCCGCACGTCCCCGAAGTCCGGGTGGGCCGCCCGCCGCTCCCACAGCCGCGAGGAGCGCACCATCGAACCCAGTGCCCCCGGCGCCGGGTGCCGCCAGGCCAGCGCCTCCCGCTGCCGCACCACGTGCCGCCGGACCTGACGGCGCATCTGGGCCAGGTACCGCAGGTAGTCCCGGCGCTCCGCCCGCAACTGCCGCTTGCGGTCGCCCGCCCCCCGGACCAGCTGGGTGACCAGCATGCCGACCGCCGACAGCCCCATCATGCCCATCGCCACGTACGTCAGCGGCCCGTTCGCGGACTGCGGGTTCAGGAAGATCATCACCATCGAGAGCGAGCTGAGCGCCATCGGCGCCATCGCCACCACGTTGCCCATGCCGCTCTGCTGCTCCGGCAGCACCGGCGGCTCCTGCAACTGCAGCTCGCCGTCCGGCATCGCGGGCCCGGGACGCCGGGGCGGACGGTCGACCAGCACCACGCTCAACGGGAACCTCCTCCAGCAGGGGACGGAACCGGCCCCGCCCACCCAGGCGTACGGGCGGCGGACGGCCGGTGGTTCAGCCGGGCCCTCCGCTCGGAGTGCCGCCCGTCAGCCCCCGGGGCGCAGGCAGCCCCGCGCCGCCGCCCGGAAGGCGGCGACCAGGGGGCCGCGGTCCCCGGCCCGGGTGGCCAGCACGACCCGGCCCGGCTCGACGCCCAGCAGCGGGACGACGGCCAGGTCGGAGCGCAGTCCCCCGGCGTGCAGCGCGGCCGGGACGATGGCGACGGCCTGCCCGGCCGCGACGCACTCCACCTTGTCCTCGATGCTCTCGACCAGCGGGCCGTCGGGCGCGGGAACGCCGCCGGGACGCGGATCTAGCCGCCAGTAGGCGCTCCACTCGGCGTCGGCGAAACGCGGAACGGGCTCGTCGGCGATGTCGTCCAGCGTCACCGCCGCCCGGCCCGCCAACCGGTGGTCCACCGACACCAGGAGCACCCGGGGCTCCTCGTGCAGGACGGCCACCCGCAGGCCGTCCGCGCGCAGCGGCAGCCGGGTCACCACCGCGTCGACCCGGTGGTCGAGCAGGGCCCCGCGCGGCTCGTCCCACTCCAGGAACAGGGCCCGCGCCTCGGCCTCCGGGTGGCGGCGGCGCAGCTCGCGCAGGGCCGGGGTGACGATCAACCCGGCGGTGTAGCCGACCACGATCCGGCCGGGCCGGGCGGCGGCCAGCGCCGCCCCGCTGGCCCGGGACGCCGCGCGCAGCAGCGCCCTGGCCCGGGGCAGGAAGGCGGCCCCGGCCTCGGTGAGCCGGGTGCCCTGCCGGTCGCGGTCCAGCAGCCGGGCCCCGACCTGGGCCTCCAGCCGGCGCACCTGGCGGGTCAACGACGGCTGGGCGACGTGCAGTTCGGCGGCGGCGCGCCCGTAGTGCAGGTGCGCGGCCACGACGGTGAAGTACCGGACCAGCCGCAGGTCGAGGTCCTGACCGGGAGACGCGAGTTCGGACACGCCCCCCATGCTAGGCCGCGCCCGGGGCGGCCCGGCCCGGCCCCGGGCCGCCCTCCGCGCGGGACCCGTCCCCGGGCGCCGTGATGCCCGTCGTGCATCACGTGCTGCGGAACGGGTCTTGGACGGCGGCCGGTGCCCGCTCCTAGCGTGAGGGCACCGGCCCGCCGCGATCGGAGCGCGGGCCGGACCAGCCGAACGAGGAGCACCACCCGTGACCGCACACCGCGCCGCCGAGGCCGAGACCGTCGTCCGCCGCTTCTACCAGGCGCTCGCCACCGGGGAGACCGACCTGGTGGACGAGGCCCTGGCCCCCGACTGGGAGGCCGTCCCGGCCATGCGGACCGGCGGCGGCCCCGACGGCTGGAAGGCGGGCATCGCCCACCTGCGCGGCGTCTTCACCGACCTGGCCGTCACGATCGAGGGCGTCGTGGTGTCCGGCGACGGCGAACTGGTCGCCGTCCGCTCGCTCGCCCGTGCCGTCCACACCGGCGAACTGCTGGGCGTCCCCGGCACCGGCCGCACGGTCGAGTTCCGCGCCTCGGACGTCCACCGGCTGGTGGACGGCCGGATCGTCACCACCTGGCACCTGGAGGACTACTTCGGCCTCGCCACCCAGCTCGGCCTCACCTTCACCCGCTGACGCCCCCGCTCGGCCCGCCGCGCCCGCTCGGCCCGCCGCGCCCGCGGCCGGTGAACCGTCCGCCCGGTGCCGTCCGTACTAGTCCGACGGGAGAACGGACCCGGCGAGAGGGAAGCGGACAGCGATGAGCGGTGGCACGGCGGCGACCGGACTGGTCCGGCTGAGGTTCCGGGCACCCGAGGCCGCGTTCGAACTCGCCCTCCCCGGGGACGTCGTCCTCGCCGACCTGCTGCCCGCCGTCCTCGGCTGGGCCGGGCCCGGCGTCGAGGAGGCCGGCGGCGACCACTCCGGCTGGGTGCTGCAACGCGTCGGCGGGCCACCGCTCGACGAGGAGCGCACCCTCGACGGCCTCGGCCTGCGCGACGGCGAGGAACTCCACCTGCGACCCGGCCTCGCCCCGCTGCCCGAAGTGCACTTCGACGACCTGGTCGACGGCGTCCGCACCGGCACCCTCGCCCGCGGCGACTCCTGGCGGCCCGCCGCCACCCACCACCTCGCCCTCGCGCTCGCCCTCGCCGCCCTCGGCTGCGGACTGCTGCTGCTCGCCCTCCCCGGCCCCGCCGCCCCGCGCTGCGCCGCCGCCGTGCTCGCCGCCCTGCTGCTGCTGTCCGGCGGCTGGGCCGTCACCCGGCAGGTCGGCGACCCCGCGATCGGCACCGCGCACCCCCGCGCCGCGGCCGCCCACCCCCCGCCCCCCCCCCCCCCCGGATCCCGAACGATCACGACTGACAAAAAA
>NZ_JBSGET010000121.1:0-26067 GCF_053603035.1 Kitasatospora sp. NPDC004272
GTTGACTTTTGGCACGCTGTTGAGTTCTCAAGGAACGGATGCTTCCTTCGACCGGCCTTCCGACCGCATCTCCGGGCGCTTCGTTCTTTCGTGTTCCCAGCTTATCAGAGGTTTTCCGCTCCGTTTTCCGGAGTTTCATTCGATCCGATTCGCTTTCGCCTTTCGGCGCTCCCGAACTCTATCAGAGTTTCTCGGCCTGTTTTCCCCGCCCAGATTCGAACGAATTCGATTTCGGAGCGAAGCCGCACGACCGTGGGGCAACCCGGAGAACATTACGCACCGGGCTGCCCCAGGTCAAATCGGGTCGTGGGATCAGACCTCGACGACGACCGGGAGGATCATCGGGCGGCGGCGGTAGTTGTCCGCGACCCACTTGCCGATGGTCCGGCGGACCAGCTGCTGGACCTGGCGGACCTCCAGGACGCCTTCGCCGGCGGAGCGGATCAGGGCCTCCTCCAGCTTGCCCGCGATCGAGGTGAACGCGCCGTCCTCGATGCCGGAGCCGCGGGCCTGGATGGTCGGGCCGCTCACCATCTTGCCGTTGGTGGAGTCGACCACCACGAAGACGGAGATGAAGCCCTCCTCGCCGAGGATGCGGCGGTCCTTGAGCGAAGCCTCGGTGATGTCGCCGACCGAGGAGCCGTCCACGTAGACGTAGCCGGCCCGGACCTTGCCGACGATCCGGGCGACGCCCTTCTCCAGGTCGACGCAGACGCCGTCCTCGGCGATGACCACGCGGTTGCGCGGGATGCCGGTGGCGATGCCGAGGTCGGCGGCGGCGCGCAGGTGTCGCCATTCGCCGTGGACCGGCATCAGGTTCTTGGGCTTGCAGATGTTGAAGAAGTACAGGAGCTCGCCGGCCGAGGCGTGGCCGGAGACGTGCACCTTGGCGTTGCCCTTGTGGACGACCTTGGCGCCCCAGCGGGTGAGGCCGTTGATGACGCGGTAGACGGCGTTCTCGTTGCCGGGGATCAGCGAGGAGGCGAGGACGACGGTGTCGCCCTCGACGATGCGGATCTGGTGGTCGCGGTTGGCCATCCGGGAGAGCGCGGCCATCGGCTCGCCCTGGGAGCCGGTGCAGATCAGCACCACCTCCTTGTCGGGGAGGTCGTCGAGGGTCTTGACGTCGACGAGCAGGTTGCCGGGGACCTTCAGGTAGCCGAGCTCGCGGGCGATGCCCATGTTGCGGACCATCGAGCGGCCGACGAAGGCGACCTTGCGCTTGTACTCGTGCGCGGCGTCCAGGACCTGCTGGATGCGGTGCACGTGGCTGGCGAAGGAGGCGACGATGATGCGCTTGTCCGCGTTGGCGAAGACGTTGCGCAGGGCCGCCGAGATGTCGCGCTCGTGCGGGATGAAGCCGGGGACCTCGGCGTTGGTGGAGTCCACCAGGAGGAGGTCGATGCCCTCCTCGGCCAGCTTGGCGAAGGCCGGGAGGTCGGTGAGCCGGCCGTCCAGCGGGAGCTGGTCCATCTTGAAGTCGCCGGTGGCGACGACCATGCCCGCGGGGGTGCGGACGGCGACCGCGAGGGCGTCCGGGATGGAGTGGTTGACCGCGATGAACTGGCAGTCGAAGGGGCCGATCCGCTCGCGGTCGCCCTCCACGACCTCCAGGACGTAGGGGTGGATGCGGTGCTCGGCGAGCTTGGCCTCGATCAGGGCGAGGGTGAGCTTCGAGCCGATCAGCGGGATGTCCGGGTTCTCCCGGAGCAGGTAGGGCACGGCACCGATGTGGTCCTCGTGGCCGTGGGTCAGGATGATGCCGTCGATCTTGTCGAGGCGGTCCCGGATGTAGCTGAAGTCGGGGAGGATCAGGTCGACGCCGGGCTGCTCGTCCTCGGGGAAGAGCACGCCGCAGTCGACGATCAGGATCCGGCCGCCGTACTCCAGGACCGTCATGTTGCGGCCGATCTCGCCGAGACCGCCGAGCGGGGTGATGCGGAGGGCGCCTTCCTTGAGTGCGGGGGGCGCGCCGAGTTCGGGGTGCGGGTGGCTCAAAAGACTCTCCTCACGACGCACGCCATATGCCCGGGGGGTTCCTCCCCCGGCTGCATATGGCGTGCGTCCATCGTGGTTACCTGACTGCCGATGTGCCGCGCGCCTGCGGTCCCGGTCCAGCGGCGGACCCGGGTGGGTCCGGCGAGCCGGGGGCGCGCACGTCCGTTGTTGGTTACAGGTGTACCCCGCCGGCGGCGAGATCCTCCTTCAACCGGGCGGTCTCCGCCTCCGTGGCGGGAACCAGGGGGAGTCGGAGCGGGCCGGCCGGGTGTCCCTGCAGGTTCAACGCCGCCTTGGCGAGGATGACTCCCTGGGTGCGGAAGATTCCGGTGTAGACCGGCAGCAGGGACTGGTGGACGGCGAGCGCCTTGGCGGTGTCGCCGGAGGCGAAGGCTTCGATCATGGTGCGGATCTCGGCGGCGGCGACGTGGCCGACCACGCTGACCACGCCGACGGCTCCGACCGAGAGCAGCGGCAGGGTGAGCACGTCGTCGCCGGAGTACCAGGCGAGGTCGGCCCGGGCGATGGCGTGGGCGGCGGCGGCGACGTCGCCCTTGGCGTCCTTGTTGGCGACGATCCGGGGGTGCTCGCCGAGGCGGACCAGGGTGTCGGCTTCGAGGGCGACGCCGGACCGGCCGGGGATGTCGTACAGCATGACCGGCAGGTCGGTGGCATCGGCGATGGCGACGTTGTGCCGGTACAGGCCCTCCTGCGGGGGCTTGCTGTAGTAGGGGGTGACGGCGAGCAGGCCGTGCGCGCCGGCGGCCCGGGCCTGGCGGGCGAGTTCGACGCTGTGGTGGGTGTCGTTGGTGCCGACCCCGCTGATGACGTGGGCGCGGTCCCCGACCGCCTCGACCACGGCCCGTACCAGTCGGGCCTTCTCCGCGTCGGTGGTGGTGGGCGATTCGCCGGTGGTGCCGTTGAGCACCAGACCGTCGTTGCCGGAGTCCACCAGGTGGGCGGCGAGGCGCTGGGCGCCGTCGAGGTCGAGCTCGCCCTCGGGGGTGAACGGGGTGACCATCGCGGTCAGGACCCGGCCGAAGGGCGTCTGCGGTGTGGAGGTCGGAGCCATGGGTCCAAAGCTACTCGTAGGGCGGTGGTCGGTAGCCACGCAGGTCCAGGGTTTGGACAGACCGGAGGGTCGGGCGGGGGGCCGGAACCCGGGCCGGACATGGGATTCCGGTGCTGCGCGCTCGGGGGTTCACGCAGCACCGGAATCCGTGTCCTGAGCGTATGGAGCGGCCGAGAAAGCCGCAATCCAGACATGCCGGACAGTCCGCCCGTCTGCCCGTCGGCGCAGGTCAGCGGGCGTTCCGGGGGCCCCGGCCGAAGGCCGCACGGGTGAGGACGGCCCGGGCCCGCGGGCCGCTCGGTCAGACCTTGCGCCAGCCCGGCACCCAGGCGCCGTTCTCGACGGTGTAGTCGCCGAACAGCGACGGGGCCTCCTTGACCATCAGCTCGCCGATCTTGCCGAACAGCAGCCGGATCTCCTCCTCGGCGCCCGGCGCGGTGCGGTTCTCGATCACGTGCCGCAGGGTGCGGACGTTGGCCGTCCAGACCAGTCCGGTGGCCAGGCCCTCGGGGGCGAAGCGGCGCATGAAGGAGGTCTTCTCCTTCTTCTCGTGGAACGGCACGCCCTCCTCGTCCAGCCCGAAGTGGTCGGCCATCCAGTGCTGGAACTCCTCGATCTCCTTCATCAGGCCGGTGGCCCGGGACATCAGCGCCTCGTCCTGCTTGGCCCACTCGGGGAACCAGAACGGGATGTCGTCGAGGCGGACGAAGCGCAGCGACTCCTGGGAGACCGCGACGCCGGCCCGGTGCCGGACCAGCTCGTGGGTGACCACCCGGCTGACGTTGTGCAGCACGAAGGAGAAGGAGACGTGCTCCAGCACCGAGCCGTGCGCGCTGGCCAGGATGTTCTTCAGGTAGACGTCCTGGTCGGTGCGGACCTTGGTGACGTTCGGGTTGAGACCCGGCTTCCAGGAGCGGTAGCAGATCCGGCCGGCGAACTCGGCGAGGTTCTGGGCGTCGTCCAGGTCGCCGCGGTCGACCCGCTCCAGCCAGCTCTCGCCACCGACGTCCTGCAGGTAGGCGGCGACCTCGTCGTAGTCGAGCTCGGGGCGGGCGATCAGGTGGACCTGGGGTTCTACTGCGCGCATGGGAGAACGTCCTGAGGGGGTCTGGAGGGGAGTACGGGTCAGTCTACGGCGGTGGGCGTGCCTGCCCCGCGCAGCTTGATGGCGTGCTGCATGGCCTTGCGGGCCCGCGGCACGTCGCCCGCGTCGGCGTACGCGACGGCCAGCCGGAAGAAGTTGCGCCAGTCGGTGGGGTCGGCCTCGGCCTCGGCCTTGCGGCGGGTGAACACCGCGTCGGCGGAGGCGCGGTCGATCCGGCCGCCGGTGCTGCGCTTCAACTCGTCGACGGGCAGGCCGCCCTCGGCCTCCAGTTCGCGGGCGAGCCGCTCGCTGGCCCGGCCGAAGCGGACGGTCTGGACGAGGAACCAGACGCCGATCACCGGGATGACGAAGGCGCACAGGCCGATTCCGATGCCCAGCGGCTTCCCGGTGGCGACCAGTTGGACGCCCTCGCCGACGCAGACCAGGCTGACCAGCAGCAGGACGCCGGAGAGGACGAAGAATCCGGTGCGGGACGTCATCTCACAGGTCCAGGAAGTGTTCCAGGCCGAAGGTGAGGCCCGGGTGGTCGGCGATCTTCCGCGCACCGAGCAGGATGCCGGGCATGAAGCTGCTGTGGTGCGTGGAGTCGTGACGGATCGTCAGGGTCTCGCCGGTGTCGCCGAACATCACCTGCTGGTGGGCCAGCAGGCCGCGCAGCCGCACCGCGTGCACCGGGACGCCGTCCACGTCGGCGCCGCGGGCGCCGGGCAGGCCGTGGGTGGTCGGGTCGTGCTGCGGGGGCAGGCCGGCCTCGGCGCGGGCGGCGGCGATCAGCTGGGCGGTGCGGGTGGCGGTGCCGGACGGGGCGTCCGCCTTGTTGTCGTGGTGGAGCTCGATCACCTCGACGGACTCGTAGTACTTGGCGGCCAGCTGGGAGAACTTCATCCCGAGGATCGCGCCGATGGAGAAGTTCGGGGCGATCAGCAGGCCCAGCTCGGGGGCCTTCGCGAGCAGGCCGCGGACGGTCTCCAGGCGCTCCTCGGTCCAGCCGGTGGTGCCGGTGACCACGTGGATGCCGTTGCTCAGGCAGTAGTCGAGGTTGCCCATCACCGAGTCGGGGTGGGTGAGTTCGACGGCGACGTCGACCCGGGCCTCGGTGAGTTCGGTCAGCTCGGAGCCGCGGCCCAGGGCGGCCACCAGCTCCAGGTCCCCGGCGGCCTCGACGGCCTTGACGGCCTCCGAACCGATCCGGCCCCTGGCGCCGATCACGGCGACGCGCAGCGTCATGTCAGTCATCCTCTCAAGCCGGTCGGTCAGACCAGCAGGTCGGCGAGCTTGGCGGCCCGCCGGTCGTTGATCGGGCCGATCAGGGCGAGCGAGGGGCGGTGCGCCCCCAGCACATCACGGGCGACGGCGTGCACGTCGTCCAGGGTCACCGCGGCGATCTTCCCGAGCATCTCGTCCACCGACAGGTGGTGGCCGTAGGAGAGTTCGGCCTTGCCGATCCGGTTCATCAGCGAGCCGGTGTCCTCCATGCCGAGCACGGTGGAGCCGGAGATCTGGCCGATGGCGCGGCGCAGCTCCTCCTCGGTGATGCCCTCCTCGACCACCCGGGCGAGCTCGGCGCGGCAGATCTTCAGCACCTCCTCGACCCGCTTGGGCTGGCAGCCCGCGTAGATGCCGAACAGGCCGGTGTCGGCGTACGAGGAGGAGTAGGAGTACACCGAGTACGCCAGGCCGCGCTTCTCCCGGACCTCCTGGAACAGCCGGGAGCTCATGCCGCCGCCGAGGGCCGCGTTGAGCACCCCGAGCGCCCAGCGGCGCTCGTCGTGGCGGGGGATGCCGGGGAGGCCGAGGACCAGGTGGGCCTGTTCGGTGGGGCGGTTGAGGACGGCGGCCCGTCCGGCGGTGCGGACGGCCTTGACGCCGCGGCGGACCTCGGCGGGGTGGCCCTTGGACTTGGCCAGGACGGGCGCGAACGCCTGCTGGACCAGCTTGACCACCTTGGCGTGGTCGAGGTTCCCGGCGGCGGCGACCACCAGGTTCTCCGGCTTGTAGCGGCGCTGGTAGAAGCCGGCGATCTGGTCGCGGGTGAGCGCGGTGACGGTCTCCTGGGTGCCCAGGATGGGGCGGCCGAGCGGGGACTCCCCGAAGATCACCTTGGCGAACAGGTCGTGCACCACGTCGCCCGGGTCGTCCTCGGCCATCGCCATCTCTTCCAGGATGACGCCGCGCTCGGACTCCACGTCCTCGGGGCGGACCAGCGAGCCGGTCAGCATGTCGCAGACCACGTCGATGGCGAGCGGCAGGTCGGTGTCCAGGACCCGCGCGTAGTAGCAGGTGTTCTCCTTGGCGGTGAAGGCGTTCATCTCGCCGCCGACCGCGTCCAGCGCGGCGGAGATCTCCAGCGCGTCGCGCCGGGCGGTGCCCTTGAAGAGCAGGTGCTCCAGGTAGTGGGTGGCCCCGTTGAGGACGGGCGTCTCGTCGCGGGAGCCGACGCCGACCCAGATCCCGAAGGTGGCGCTGCGCACCGTCGGGAGGGTTTCGGTGACGACCCGCAGGCCGCCGGGGAGGACCGTGCGGCGGACGGTGCCCGCGCCGCCTTCGGTGCCCTTGAGCAGGGTCCGGGTGGTTCCGGGGCGCTGCTTCGCCGCCGAGGCCTGGGCCACGGGTGTTCCTTCCAACTGCTGCTGCACGAACAGGACTTCACGAACAGGGTGCGGCCCGCACGCGCCGGGAAGGGCGTGCGGGCCGCGGGTGCTACGGGGTGGTCACTCGGAGGCGGCGGCCTCGCCGCCCTCCTCGCCCTCGACGACCGGGATCAGCGAGAGCTTGCCGCGCGGGTCGATCTCGGCGATCTCGACCTGCACCTTGGCGCCGACGCCGAGCACGTCCTCGACGTTCTCGACGCGCTTGCCGCCGGCCAGCTTGCGGATCTGCGAGATGTGCAGCAGACCGTCCTTGCCCGGCATGAGCGAGACGAAGGCGCCGAAGGTGGTGGTCTTCACCACGGTGCCCAGGTAGCGCTCGCCGACCTCCGGCATGGTCGGGTTGGCGATCTGGTTGATCGTCGAGCGGGCAGCCTCCGCCGAGGGGCCGTCGACCGCACCGATGTAGATGGTGCCGTCGTCCTCGATGGTGATGTCCGCGCCGGTGTCCTCCTGGATCTGGTTGATCATCTTGCCCTTGGGGCCGATGACCTCGCCGATCTTGTCCACCGGGATCTTGATGGTGATGATCCGCGGCGCGTTCGGGGACATCTCGTCGGGCGCGTCGATGGCCTCGTTCATGACGTCGAGGATGTGCAGGCGGGCGTCCTTGGCCTGCTTCAGCGCGGCGGCCAGCACCGAGGCCGGGATGCCGTCGAGCTTGGTGTCGAGCTGCAGCGCGGTGATGAAGTTCCGGGTGCCGGCGACCTTGAAGTCCATGTCGCCGTACGCGTCCTCGGCGCCGAGGATGTCGGTGAGGGTCACGTAGTGGGTCTCACCGTCGATCTCCTGCGAGATCAGGCCCATCGCGATGCCGGCGACGGGGGCCTTGAGCGGCACACCGGCGTTCAGCAGCGACATGGTCGAGGCGCAGACCGAGCCCATCGAGGTGGAGCCGTTGGAGCCCAGCGCCTCGGAGACCTGGCGGATCGCGTAGGGGAACTCCTCGCGGGTCGGCAGGACCGGGAGGATCGCCCGCTCGGCGAGGGCGCCGTGGCCGATCTCGCGGCGCTTGGGCGAGCCCACGCGGCCGGTCTCGCCGACCGAGTACGGCGGGAAGTTGTAGTTGTGCATGTAGCGGCGACGGGTCTCCGGGGAGAGCGTGTCGAGCTGCTGCTCCATGCGCAGCATGTTCAGCGTGGTGACGCCCAGGATCTGGGTCTCGCCGCGCTCGAACAGGGCCGAGCCGTGCACCCGCGGGATGGCCTCGACCTCGGCGGCCAGGGTGCGGATGTCGGTGACGCCGCGGCCGTCGATGCGGACCTTGTCCTTGATGACGCGCTCGCGGACGATCTTCTTGGTCAGCGCGTTGTAGGCGGCGCTGATCTCCTTCTCGCGGCCCTCGAACTCCGGGAGCAGCTTGTCGGCGGCGACGCCCTTGATCCGGTCCAGCTCGTTCTGGCGCTCCTGCTTGCCGGCGATGGTGAGCGCCTTGGCGAGCTCGTCCTTGACGGCGGAGGTCAGCGCGGCCAGCACGTCGTCCTGGTACTCCAGGAAGCGCGGGAACTCGCCGGTCGGCTTGGCGGCCTGCTTGGCGAGCTGGGCCTGGGCGGCGCACAGCACCTTGATGAACGGCTTGGCGGCCTCCAGGCCGGCGGCGACGACCTCCTCGGTCGGCGCCTCGGCACCGCCCTCGACCAGCTGGATGGTCTTCGCGGTGGCCTCGGCCTCGACCATCATGATCGCGACGTCGCCGTCGGGCAGCGCCCGACCGGCCACGACCATGTCGAAGACGGCCGACTCCAGCTCGGAGTGGGTCGGGAAGGCCACCCACTGGCCGTTGATCAGCGCGACGCGGACGCCGCCGATCGGGCCGGAGAACGGCAGGCCGGCCAGCTGGGTGGAGGCGGAGGCCGCGTTGATGGCCACCACGTCGTACAGGTGGTCGGGGTTGAGCGCCATGACCGTCACGACGACCTGGATCTCGTTGCGCAGGCCCTTGACGAAGGACGGGCGCAGCGGGCGGTCGATCAGGCGACAGGTCAGGATCGCGTCCTCGGAGGGGCGGCCCTCACGACGGAAGAACGAGCCGGGGATGCGGCCGGCGGCGTACATCCGCTCCTCGACGTCCACCGTGAGGGGGAAGAAGTCGAAGTGCTCCTTGGGCTGCTTCGAGGCGCTGGTGGCCGACAGCACCATGGTGTCGTCGTCCAGGTAGGCCACGGCGGAGCCGGCGGCCTGACGGGCCAGGCGGCCGGTCTCGAAGCGGATGGTGCGGGTGCCGAAGCTGCCGTTGTCGATGACGGCCTCGGCGTAGAAAACGTTCTCTTCCACCTGGAAGATCTCCTCTTTCGTACGTCTCCCCAGGAGCGCCCCTGCGCTTGCCTGCCGTGGCCCGGGCAGCTGGGCCGGTCTTCGATCGAAGCCACCGGGTCGTGCCCCGTCCTGCGGGGTTCCCGGCGGCCACTACCGAGGACCGGCGCCTTTCGGCGCGCGGCGGTCGGCGTGTGGACGCTCCTGCGGGGTGCGGGCGGCCTCCGTTGGAGGCCTTGATTCGGCCCGCTAGGGCGGGCATGCCCTTTACCTTACAAATTCACACCCTACCGAGCACGGCTTTACGCCGACGGCTTCGTCGCGGGGTGTGGTCAAAGGGTTGCCCGGGGTGGCGCGGAATGCGCCGAGGGGCGGCTCCCCGGTGAGGGGAGCCGCCCCTACGAGCGGTGTCAGCGGGCGCCGCCGGCGGCACCGCGGCGGATGCCGAGGCGGTCCACCAGGGTACGGAAGCGCTCGATGTCCTTCTTGGCCAGGTACTGCAGCAGGCGGCGGCGCTGGCCGACCAGGATCAGCAGGCCGCGGCGCGAGTGGTGGTCGTGCTTGTGGAACTTGAGGTGCTCGGTCAGGTCCGAGATCCGGCGGGAGAGCATGGCCACCTGGACCTCGGGGGAGCCGGTGTCGCCCTCCTTCTGGCCGAACTCGGCGATGATCTGCTTCTTGACGTCAGCGGCGAGGGCCACGGGCATCTCCTTCGGTGTGGTGGCCGAGCGGTCCTGGTAGGAGGCACAGGACCTGACAAGACTCGACGTGAACAACAGTAGCAGTGCCGATCAACCCGTCGCGCCGCGCACCACGTTGTAGACGTTGAGGACGGCGAGCGCGAGCGGGATGAGGGCGAGCAGCATCAGGCTGTCGACCATGTCCAGGATGCGGCCCCAGAACGGGGACACTCCGGAGCGGGGGACGATCAGCGCGATGGCGGTCATCACCGCGGCGCCGGCCGCGATGGACGCGGCCAGCCACACGGTGCGCAGGTCGGCGCCGCCCTCGTGGGTGAGCTTGGCCATCAGCAGGTGCACCGGGGTGTGCAGGGCCAGGCCGAGGATCAGCAGGCCCAGCGCGGCCAGGCCGGAGATGACCAGGGCGAAGACCTGCGCGGTGTAGCGGAACAGCCGGGCCCGCAGCATGGTCGAGACGCCGATCGCCAGGGCCAGCAGCTCGGCCCAGGTGCGGTCGCTGAAGCCGAGCACCGCGCAGGCGCCGACGATGGTGGCGGCGGCGCCGCCGACCAGGCCGACCAGCACCTCGTGGCCGCGGCGGGCCTGGGCGGCGATCCGCTCGTACTGGACGGTCTCGGCGTTGCCGGCCTCCTCGCCGTAGGCGCTGCCGCGGGTGCGGGTCTGGCCGGGGGCGCTGAAGCCGACGGGCAGTCGGGCGAAGCGGGCGGAGAGCGCGGGGAGGAAGCCGACCGCGGCGACGCCGGCGACGCCGGTGACGGCGGCGATGTCGGTGATCGCGGTGCCGGACATCAGGACGGCGGCGAAGGTGGCCAGGGTGCCCGCGGCGGCGAGGAAGGAGGAGGCGACGAACGCCGAGTCCTTCTCCGGCAGCAGGCCGACCAGCAGGACGGAGACCACCAGCACGGTGACGCAGCCGACGAGGAACTGCAGTCGGCCGGGGCCGGCGCCGTCCGGGACGTCGACGATGCCGGAGCCCGCCAGCATGGCGTGCGGCAGGGCGCCGAGGCCGAGGGCGAGGGCGGCGGTGTGGTCGGCGTAGACCCGGGCGCGGACGCCCGC
This sequence comes from Kitasatospora sp. NPDC004272, assembly GCF_053603035.1. Taxonomy (NCBI): domain Bacteria; kingdom Bacillati; phylum Actinomycetota; class Actinomycetes; order Kitasatosporales; family Streptomycetaceae; genus Kitasatospora; species Kitasatospora sp. NPDC004272. Next base: position 10,837 of record NZ_JBSGET010000121.1, read on the forward strand.
GAAGGTGACCAGGACGATCGCGGTGACGCCGGCCAGGATGCCGGGCAGGCCGAACATGTCGTGCCGCAGGTCGGAGAACCAGAGCGCGAAGGCCAGCAGCGCGAGCAGCACGGTGCCCGCGATCAGGCCGAAGGCCCGCATCAGGTCGGGGCTCCAGAAACGGCGGTCGGCCTCGACGGCGGAGGCGATCGCGTCCGCGACGTCGTCGTAGACCGCCGGCGGCAGCGACTCCGCGAACGGGCGCAGGCTCAACAGGTCGCCGTCGCGGACCTGTTGGGCGGCCAGCGGCAGTCCGCTGTCCAGCACGGTGCCGTCCCGGCGGACCAGGTGGAAGCCGGTGGGCGTTCCGTCCACCTGGGTCTGCCCGGAGAGCCTCAGCACTTCCGGATAGATGTCCGCGAGCGGGACGTCCTCCGGCAGGGCTACGTCGATCCGGCTGTCCGGAGCCACCACGGTGACCCGGCAGAAACCGGTCGTTGCGTTGTTGCTCACCGGCCCTCTCCCCCTCGTTGGCTGTGTCGGCAAGTCTGCTGACCACTCGTCGTAGCGGGTCCGGAACTGTCACGGTCCGAACGAGAGTTGGCGCGGCGACACCTTACCCCCCGGCGGAAGGGTGGTGTACGCGGGGTCCGGGCGGCCCCGGCCGGACGGCGCCCTGACGGTGGATCAGTCCTAGGCCGGGGCCCGATCCGACCCCGTGGACGAACTGCTTGGCGTGCGCAGTAGGATCGGCCCCTGCGCACGGCGTACGGGGGCCGCGGTCGAAGACGCGAAGCCCCGCGCGCCTGCGGTTCGGCGGAGCGGGGGCGGCGTCATCACACGGGGCGCCCTCACCGTGCGTATCCAGATGCGTGAGGGCGGATTGTGAGCGAGCGATCGGGGCGCACCCTGTCAAGTGCCCTGGGAGGGCGCGTCGTTGAGAACGGGGGGCCGCGCTCTGCGGCTGCCGCCCGGGACGGGGTGATGGCATGAGTACGGTGACGGTGAAGCGTCCGCCGAGGGCGTTCCCGCCGGCGGTGGCGGAGGAGCCGGTCGAGCTGGTTCCGCCGCCCGAGCTGCCGCGGGGCGGTGGCGAGGACTGGCTGATGACGCTGATGCCGATGCTCGGCATGGGCGGCAGCGCGGCCTTCATGTTCCAGGGCGGCCAGGGCCCGATGAAGATGATGGGCGTGCTGATGATCGCGTCCACCGCCGCGATGGCGGTGATGCAGATCGTCAAGGCCCGCAAGGGCGGCAGCGCGGCGACCTCGGACGAGCGCCGCGACTACCTGAAGTACCTGCAGCAGAAGCGCCGCGAGGTGCGCCGGACGGCCGAGCGGCAGCGCGGTTCGCTGCTGTTCACCCACCCGGAGCCGGACCAGCTGTGGTCGGTGGTGGCCGAGGGCCGCCGCCTGTGGGAGCGCCGGCCCACCGACGCGGACTTCGCGCAGATCCGGGTGGGCCTCGGCCCGCTGCAGCTGTCGACGCCGCTGGTCGCGCCGCAGACCGCGCCGATGGACGAGTTGGAGCCGCTCGCCGCGGAGGCGATGGGCACCTTCATCAAGACCCACGGCACCCTGCAGGACCTGCCGCTGGCGGTCTCGCTGCGGGCGTTCTACCACATCACGGTGTGCGGCGACCCGGACTCGGTGTACGGCAACGTGCGGGCGATGGTGGCCCAGTTGGCGACCCTGCACTCCCCCGAGGACCTGATGATCGGGGTGGCCGCCGCGCCCGGCGCGGTGGAGGAGTGGGAGTGGGCGAAGTGGCTGCCGCACACCCAGCACCGCAAGGAGAGCGACGGGGCCGGTTCGCGGCGGCTGATCGCCTCCGGGCTGGGCGAGTTGGAGGAGCTGCTGGCCAACGAGCTGGCGGGCCGCAAGGGCTTCTCCCGGGACAGCACGCCGACCCCGGACCAGCCGCACCTGGTGGTCATCATGGACGGCGCCTCGGTGCCGGTCGACTCGGTGATCGCCGGGGCGGAGGGCGTCCAGGGCGTCACCGTGATCGAGGTCGTCCCGGGTGACCTGGACGAGCCCAACGGCCACCTGGTGATCACCGTCGGCAAGGACGAGCTGCTGCTGGAGGCGGCGTCCGGGGCGAGCTACCCGGGCAAGCCGGACAGCCTGTCGGCGTGGCAGTCCGAGGCGCTGGCGCGGCAGTTGGCGCCGTTCCGGGCGTCCGCGGGCGGCGACGACAGCGACCCGTCGCTGGTGTCGATGGACTTCACCGAGATGATGCACACCGGCGACCCGGGCTCCTTCGACCCGGCCCGGCACTGGCGCCCCAAGCCGATCCGCGAGAAGCTGCGCGTCCCGCTCGGCGTCGGCGTCAACGGCGAGTACGTCTGGCTGGACCTCAAGGAGGCCTCGCTGGAGGGCATGGGCCCGCACGGCATGTGCGTCGGCGCGACCGGTTCCGGCAAGTCCGAGGTGCTGCGCACCATCGTGCTGGCGCTGGCGGTCACCCACTCCTCCGAGGTGCTGAACCTGGTCCTCGCGGACTTCAAGGGTGGTGCGACCTTCGCCGGCATGTCGGAGATGCCGCACACCGCGGCCGTGATCACCAACCTTGAGGGCGAAGCGACCCTGATCGACCGCATGCGCGACGCGATCGAGGGCGAGATGAACCGCCGCCAGGAGCTGCTGCGCGCGGCGGGCAACTACGCGAACATCAACGAGTACGAGCGGGCCCGCACGGCCGGCGCGCCGCTCGACCCGCTGCCCTCGCTGCTGATGATCATCGACGAGTTCTCCGAACTCCTCACCGCGAAGCCGGACTTCATCGAGCTGTTCATCCAGATCGGCCGCATCGGCCGTTCGCTCGGCATGCACATGCTGCTGGCCTCGCAGCGGCTGGAGGAGGGCAAGCTCCGCGGCCTGGACACCTTCCTCTCCTACCGCCTGGGTCTGCGCACCTTCTCGGCCGCCGAGTCGCGGGCCGCGATCGGCGTGCCGGACGCCTACCACCTGCCGCCGATCCCCGGCGTGGGCTACCTCAAGTTCGGCTCCGACGTGATGGACCGCTTCCGCGCCGCCTACGTCTCCGGCAAGTACCGGGCGCCGGGCACCCAGCGCGCGGTCGGCGGCGTGGTGGTCACCGCCCAGCCGGTGCTGTTCACCGCCGCCGAGGTGGAGGTCGTCGAGCCCGAGGTGGAGGTCCTCCCCGAACTCCCCGAGGAGGAGGAGAAGGACGAGGCGCTGCTGGACACCATGCTCGACGTGTTCGTGCAGCGCATGATCGGCCAGGGCCCGCCCGCCCACCAGGTGTGGCTGCCCCCGCTGGACGACTCGCCGTCCGTGGACAGCCTGCTGGAGCCGCTGCAGATCAGCCCGGACCGCGGCCTGACCCCGGCGGCCGTCCGCCAGGGCAACCTGGTCGTCCCGGTCGGCATCGTCGACAAGCCGCGCGACCAGCGCCGCGACGTGATGTACCTGGACTACTCGGGCGCCGCCGGCCACGGCATGATCGTGGGCGGTCCGCGCTCGGGCAAGTCCACCATGGTGCGCACCATCGTGGCCGGCTTCTCGGTCACCCACACGCCGGTGGAGACGCAGTTCTACCTGCTCGACTTCGGCGGCGGCGGCTTCGGCTCGCTGGCCGACCTGCCGCACGTCGGCGGCGTCGCGGGCCGGCTGGACGTCGAGAAGGTCCGCCGCATGATCAGCGAGGTGCACGGCGTGCTCAACCGCCGTGAGGAGCTGTTCCGGGCCACCGGCATCGACACCATCGCCACCTACCGGGCCCGCCGGGCCGCCGGGCAGCTGCCCGACGAGCAGTTCGGCGACGTGTTCCTGTTCGTCGACGGCTGGCTGACCTTCAAGCAGGAGTTCGAGGTCCTGGAGCCGGTCATCGCCGACATCGTCCAGCGCGGTCTCGGCTACGGCGTGCACGTGGTGATCACCGCGGCCCGCTACGCCGAGGTCCGCCCGGCGCTGAAGGACCAGCTGCAGAACCGGGTGGAACTCAAGCTCGGTGACTCGATGGAGTCCGAGATCGGCCGCAAGGTCGCCGCGAACGTGCCGCCGATCCCGGGCCGCGGCCTGACCGCCGACCAGCTGCACTTCCTGTCCGGCCTGCCCCGGATCGACGGCTCCAGCAGCACCGAGGACCTGGTGGACGGCGTGGCCGGCCTGGTCGCCCAGGTCAACGCGGCCTGGTCGGGCCCGCGGGCCCCGCAGGTGCGCATGCTGCCGCCGGTGCTGGACGGCCACTCGCTGCCCAAGGGCTTCGAGCACCCGGAACTGGGTGTCGCGTTCGGTGTCGACGAGGTCGAGCTGGCGCCGGTGTTCGTCAACTTCGAGAACGACCCGCTGTTCGTCGTCTTCGGCGAGAGCGAGTCCGGCAAGTCGGCGATGCTGCGGATGCTGATCAAGCAGATCACCGAGCGGTACACCCCGGACCAGGCGGGCATCGTGGTCGGCGACTTCCGCCGCTCGCTGCTCGGCGTGGTGCCGCCGGAGTACCTGGTCGAGTACGCGGCCGCCGCGCCCGCCATGTCGGCGATCGTGGAGATGCTGCGCGGGGCCTGCGGGCGCCGCCTGCCCGGCCCGGACGTCACGCCGGAGCAGCTGCGCAACCGCAGCTGGTACAGCGGCAAGGACATGTTCGTGATCGTGGACGACTACGAACTGGTCGCCACCCAGTCGGGCAACCCGATGGCGCCGCTGGCGGAGTTCCTGCCGTTCGCGCGCGACATCGGCCTGCGCCTGATCATCGCCCGCAACGCGGGCGGCGCCGGCCGCTCGCTGTTCGAGCCGGTGATGCAGCGCATGCGCGAGCTGGGCGGCCAGGGCGTGATCCTCTCCGGCGACAAGGGCGAGGGCGCGCTGCTCGGCACGGTCAAGCCGCAGCCGCTCCCGCCGGGCCGCGGCGTGTTCGTCTCCCGCCGGATCCAGGCGGGCCAGACGGTGCAGACGGGCTGGCTGCCGACGCAGATGTAGGACCGCCGCCGTTCACGCACGGTGACCGAAAGGGCCGGACCCCGGAAGGAGTCCGGCCCTTTCCGCATCCCGGAACCGGGCCGGTGCCATAACGTTATCTTCCGTTTTTCGCGGTTTCCCTTCGGTTCCCGTACCCCCCGGCGGCCTGCGGCGGCCCTTTTCGGCCCAGCGCCGCGGTACGGCAGGGCACCTTGGAATCAAACGTTAGCCAGCTCACTTCGCCTTCGATTCAAGCGCGATCAATGGGAGTTGACACTACGGAAACATGTGTCCCAGCCGCCCGGAAACTGCGTTCCGCAGGCCGAACGGCCTTACGACAACGGAATCCGCAGCTGATCACGCGTTGACGGGACCAATTCACCCAGGCAACCTGGCGAACCGGGAGCGAAGCAGAACCAGACCGCGAGACCGTGCTTCGGAGGCGATACCGCTCCCGTCCCCCACATCACCGCTCAGTGGATCGGATGCCCCATGACCGACACGCTCCCCCCGAAGGTGGTCGCCCCCGCGGGGGACGCCGACACCGCGGGCAGCCCGAAGAAGCTCGCCCGGTCGCTCGGCGTCGTGGGCGGCACCCTGCTCACGCTCTCCTGCGTGACACCGGCGTCCTCACTCTTCGTGATCGTCCCGGACCTCTTCAAGGACCTCGGCACCTTCACCCTGATGTCGATCCTGATCGGCACGGTCATCTGCGTCGCGGTGGCGTTCTGCTACTCCGAGCTCGGCACCCTGGTGCCCTCCGCGGGCGGCGAGTACGCCATGGTCGGCACCCTGGCGGGCAAGTTCACCGGCTGGCTGGTGTTCATCCAGTCGCTGATCGTGGTGATGATCGTGCCCTCACTGATCGCCATGGGCACCGCCGACTACCTGGAACCGATCATCCACCTCGACCCCAAGTGGGCCGGCGCCGCGGTGATGCTGGCGGCCACCGTGGCCGGTCTGCTCGACCTGCGGGCCAACGCCTGGATCACCGGCATCTTCCTGGTGCTGGAGGTCATCGCCTGCGCCGTGGTCGCCTTCCTCGGCTTCGGCCACGCCGAGCGCGGCGTGGGCAGCATGGTGCACGGCTCCGTCGCGGACGCCGCGAGCGGCGCCACCAGCGGGGTGGGCTTCGCGGCGATCCTGGCCGCGATGGGCACCGCGCTCTTCGTCACCCAGGGCTTCTCCACCGCGATCTACCTCTCCGAGGAGCTGGAGAACCCGCGCAAGAACGTCGCCCGCACCGTGCTGTGGACGCTGGGCCTGTCCACCGCCATCATCCTGGTCCCGGTCGCCGCGATCACGATGGGCGCCCCCGACCTGAAGGCGCTCAGCGAGGGCGACATCTCCTCCCTGGTGATCGGCTGGAGCAACAGCGGCGTCGGCACCTTCATCAGCCTGTGCATCGCGCTGGCGATCATCAACGCCGGCATCGTGATGGTCATCCAGAACTCCCGGGTGCTGTTCGCCTCCGGCCGCGACAAGGCCTGGCCGGAGCCGGTCAACAAGGCGTTCGGCACCCTCAACAAGTTCAGCGCCCCGTGGATCTCCACCCTGGCGGTCGGCGTTCCCGGCGCCGCGCTCTGCTTCGTCGGCCAGGACCTGCTGACCAACATCACCGGTGTCGCGGTCGCCGCGCTCTACCTGCTGGTCGCCGTCGGCGCGCTGTTCTCCCGCCGCGGCCACCACAAGAACGCCCCGGCCTGGCGCCAGCCGCTCTGGCCCGCGCTGCCGGTCCTGGTGATCGTCGCCCTGGCCTACACCCTGACCAAGCTCGACCCCACCGCGCTGTGGTGGACCCTCGGCATCACCGCCGCCGCCAGCCTCTACTGGGCGCTCTACCTGCGGCCCCGCCCGGAGACCCGCTGGGTGATCACCCTCCCCGAGGACGAGCGCGTCTGACCCCCGCGGACCCGCTCCCGCGTCGGCCCCCGCTCCGGTCCCCGAGACCGGAGCGGGGGCCGGCCCCTTTCCGGGACCGGCCCCCGCTCCGTCCTGCGCGGCGCGTCGGCCGCCGTGCGCCGAGCGCGGCGGGTCAGCCGTGGCGGCTGCGGCGGCGGCCCATGTCGCGGGCGACGATCGAGCCGCCCGCCAGGCCCGCCACCACCAGGGCGCCGATGCCCAGCACGAAGGTGCCGGTGCGGCGGTCCCGGTCGGCCTGGGTCTCCTCCAGCCCGAGCGGCTGCGCGACCAGCGTGGCGGCGTCCAGCTTGGTGGACGGGTCCGGGTGCGGCGACTCGGACGGGCCGGGCACCTTGGTGTACTCGACGGCCTTCACCGGGTCGACCACGCCCCAGCCGATGTACTTGTTGGGTCCGTGCTCGGTGCGCTGCGCGGTCTGCTCGATCACCGTGCGGATCTGCTGGGCGGTCCAGTCCTTGTGCATGCCCTTGAGGATGGCCGCCACGCCCGCGACGTACGGGGCGGAGAAGCTGGTGCCGTTGTCGGTGCACTGGCCGTGGCCCGGGACGGTGGAGAGCATGTCGACGCCGGGCGCGGCCACGTCGACGAAGTCGCCGTACTGGGAGAACGGGGCCCGCTCGTTGTTCCGGTCGGAGGCGCCCACCGAGAGCACCGTGCTGAAGGCGGCCGGGTAGGTGGGGCCCTCGGCGCCGTCGTTGCCCGAGGAGGCGACGACCACGATCCCGGCCCGCTCGGCGCTGTCCAGCGCGCTCTTGAGCTTGTCGGCGTCCTGGAAGGTCGGGTTGTCCAGGTCCGCGCTCGGGGACGCGGACGGGTCGTTCTCGATCCGGACGTCCTGCGAGATGTTGATGACCTGGACGCCCTTGCTGATCGCGTCCTGGATCGCGGCGGCCAGGGTCTTGACGCTGCCGTGGCCCTCGGCGTCGTTCTGCCGGATCGCCAGGATGGTCGCGTCCTTGGCCAGGCCGACGAAGCCGATGCCCGGCTTCTCGGCGGCCGCGATGATGCCCGCCACCTTGGTGCCGTGGCCGACCGGGTCGGTCCGGCTGTCACCGGCGGGGCGCTGCTGGCCCTCCGCGACGTTCTCGCCCAGGTAGTCGTGGCCGGCCTCCACCTTGCCCGCCAGCTGCGGGTTGGCCTGGTCCACCCCGGTGTCGATGACGGCGACCTTGACGTCCTTGCCGGTCCGGTTGTTCGGGTCCTCCCCCGGGTCGGCGCCCGGGTCGGCGCTGGGCTTGGCGGCCTGCCGGCCCTCGCCCCACAGTTCGCTGAGGAACACCCGCTGCAGCGCCCACGGCTTGGAGACCACGTCCTGCTCGATGGGGAAGTTGCAGTCCCCCGCCGCGGCCAGCGTCAGCGCCGCCCCGGGGGCGCCGCCCGCGGGCGCCGGCCCGGCCCAGGCCGGAACGGTGCCGACCGAACCGACCGCCCCGAGCACCAGCAGCACCGCACCGGCCCGGCGCAACGATCCTGACGACACCTCTGCTCCACCCCTCATCGTTCTCCACCCGTGTCCGTCCGTGTACCACCCCGCACGGCGTGCGAAGGGCGGGCGCCCTGAGGACGCCCGCCCGTGTCAAGCACTGCCGTGCCGGTTCCCCCGTGCCGTTGCCGGCCCGCCGATCACTGCTGCCAGATGCCCGCGTTGGTGTTCTCGGTCTGCTGGTAGCTCTGCGCCGCGTTGTCCAGCGCGCCGGCGATCCGGCCGAGCACCTCCTGCAGGTCCGCCGCCTTGGCGTCCCACTGGGCCTGCCGGGCCTGGTAGCCCTGCTGAGCCGCGCCCTCCCAGCTGGAGGCGATGCGCTGGACGCCCGCCTTCAGGTCGTCGAGCTGGCTCTGGATGCGAGCGGCGGTCTGGCGGACCTCGGTGCTCGCGTTCTGGATGGTCTGGAAATTGACGAGAATGCCGGACATTGATCTCTCCCCTTCGATGGATTCACGGCGCGCCCCCGGAAGGGCGCAGCGAGGCTGGTTGCTCCAGAGCTACCGGCGTCAGCCGATGCCACCGACCGCGGCGCGCTGCTCCTCTTCGGTCATCGAGTAGGCCTTGGTGGTCGCCTCGATGGCCTGGCGGATCTCGTCGAGGATCCGGTTGAGCGCAGTGGCGTCGTCGTTGAACTGCGACTGCATCTGCTGGTACGCGGACGCGGCCGCGCCCTTCCAGCCGGAGGCGATCTCGGAGACCAGGTTGTTGAGGCGGCTGATCTCGCCCTGGACCTGGTTGTTGACCTCGCCGATGCGGTTCGCGAAGGCGGTCATTTCCTCCGCGGTCGTCGTGAACTGACCTGCCATGATCCACCGTCCCCCATGAGACAGACAACGTCCGGACGCCCCTGTGGCGAACGTCCGTACGGGCACCACCTGTGTGGTGCTCTGAAGCACTGTAACGGCCAACTGGCCTGCGCCCAACACCGGGTAGCGGGTAGTTACCAGACCATGACACTGGACCGCGGCACCGGTGCTGACCCCGCGTCAGGCGTTCTGGGCCTGAAGTGCGGAGTTGGTGTTGAGCACCGGACCGGCCGGCACCAGCTTCGACCAGGCGGCGGGCACCTGGGGCATCAGGACGTCCTTGTAGCCGAGCCGCGCCTGGGCCTCGTTGGTGTTGTTCGACTTGCCCCCGTCCGGCGAGGCGCTGGCCGTGCCCGCGGCGGCGCCGTCGCCGTTGGCCGGCAGCGAGTAGCGCAGGCCGGAGTCGGTGATCAGGAAGTCGCTGCCGGAGGAGGCCGCCTGGGTGCCGGTGCTGAGCACGTCGCCCTCGATCGCGCGGTACAGCAGGCCGTGACCGGGCGTCACGTGGGCGCTGACCGAGCCGGAGGTGACCTGCGCCGGGTACGCCGTGCTCGCCCAGACCGAGCGGATGATGCCGCCCTTCTCGTCGGCGCCCTCGTAGGTGGAGCAGACCACCGTCCGGGCGCCGCTGGCGGCGACGTTGACGGCCTGCTGCTTCTTGACCGGCAGGTTCCCGGCGGCCGTGATCATCTCCTTGGTGGTCTTGGACTCCAGCTTGCTGATGTCGCCGGCGCCGACGTCCTCGATGGCCGGCGTGCCGTTCTTCGGGTACGCGCTCTGCAGCAGCGGGTCGGTGCGCATCAGCTCGGCCTGGAACTCGGTGATCTGGTAGAGCTGGTCGAGCCCGACCGCGTAGTACACGCCCTGGAACTTCAGCAGCCGGCCGACGTACTTCTGGTCCGGGTTGGACAGGTCCAGGTTGGACTTGGCGGAGGTCTTGGTGGTCTTGAAGGTGTCGATCCGGGGGAACTGCACCGGGTCGCCGGCGGCCAGCGTGTCCAGCCACTCCTTGGTGACCTGCTGCGGCTTGGTGCCCGGGCTGCTCAGCGCCGTCATCAGGTCGCTGCGCTCCTTGCCGTCCATGTCCCGCATGCCGAGCGCGTGCTTGACGCCCTTGGAGTCGACCAGGTAGATCGACCCCTGGGTGTGCCCGCTGTCCAGCAGGGGCTCCTGGACCAGCAGCATCTGGCCGTCGTTCAGCTTGTTGTCGCTCGTCTTCAGGGTCTTCTCGTCCTGACCGGCGGCGACGAACACCGACTGGCTGACGGTCGTCTGCAGGTTGTCCTTGCCCATCTTGTCGCAGACCGACCAGGTCTTCGCGGTCCCGGCGTCGCCCTTCGCGGGCAGCTTGTCCGGCGCGTACGGGATGCCGATGGTCGCGCCGCGCCGCGGGTACTTGTCCAGCACGTCGTCGGCGACGGTCTGCACGGTGGCGCTCTCGGGCAGCACCAGCCGGGCCGAGGACATGTTCAGCACCTGGTGCAGGGTGGGCTCCTTGTTCGGCCCGTCGTTCAGGATCACGTAGCGGGTCGTGGAGGACTTGCCCTGGATGACGAACTTCCCGCTGTCCCAGTTCGGCGGGGCGGCGGGCTTGAGCACGCCCCACATCCCGAAGCCCGCGACGACCACCGCGGCGACCACGAAACTCGGCAGCACCGCGCGCAGCGGACGCGGCGCGTCCTCGTCGTTGCCGCCGCCGCCCGGCTGCAGGAAGGCCCCCACCATCCGCTTCCGGGCGAAGGTGTAGGCGTTCAGCTCGTCCCGGCGTGATGCCATGCTCGTCCCCGTCTCCCCTGTTGTTCCGCTGTGCGGCCCGCCCGGCGGGCCTGTCAACGCGCTTGCGCCGTGCGTGAGTCTGCCACCCGGCGGGCGGGCCTCGCGGCCACCCCTCTACGATGCGGCAGCAGACGGTGAGTACGGTAACGGGTAGGCTCCGACGGTCCGCCATCCGGGCCGCCGACCCGGCCCCCGCCCGCACTTTCCGGGCCCGCAGGGGGATCTGACGGGACATCTGAAGCAGAGAGGGCAATTCGGGGGATGCCAAGCCAGTCCGCTCCAGCACGACGACGCTCCACCTCGCACGGCCGGAGGCCGGACGCCCCGGGCGGACGCCGGGCCCGCACCGCGCCGCCCGCCCCGGCCGCGGTCGGTCCGGTGGGCCTGCGGCTGCTGCCCAGGCCCGGACTGCTGGGCCGCCGCCTGGAGCTCAAGCAGATCGTCCAACTGGAGGTCGCCGCCGCCCTGGTGGCGGTCGGGTGGTCGATCAACACGATGATGGCGGGCGTCTTCGCGGTGCCCGCGCTGATCCTGGTCGCGGTCGCGCTGCTGCGCCTCGGGGGCCGCACCACCGGCGAGGCGGTGGGCGTCCGCTCGACGTACAACTCCCGCCGCCGGGACGCGAAGTACAACGTCCCGCCGCCCGGCACCGACCCGGCGATCGCGCCGGTGATGGAGCTCGACCCGGCGCTCAAGACCTGCACCCACGCGATCGAGACCGACCTCGGCGACGGCCGTCCGCTGCGCCGCGAGACCGGCATGGTCGGCGACGGCACCTTCTTCACCTCGGTGCTGCTGGTGCAGTCCAAGGACCAGCCGCTGCGCCCCGGCCGGGCCGCCTCCTCGGTGCCGCTGGACCTGATCTGCTCGGTCCTGCAGGTCGACGACATCGGCCTGGAGTCGGTGCAGCTGATCCAGCACACCCAGCCGGCGCCCGCGCCGCACCTGCCCGAGCACTCGCTGGCCGCCCGCGCCTACCAGCAGACCCCCGGCGGGGTGAGCACCCCGGCGCTGCGGCTGACCTGGGTCGCGCTCAAGCTCGACCCGGAGCGCGCGGCCACCGCCGTGCTGGCCCGCGGCGGCGGCGAGGAGGGCGCCCGCAAGACCCTGCAGCGGGTCACCGACCAGCTGGCCGGCCGGCTCAACAGCGCCGGGTTCACCGCCACCGTCCTGGACGAGCGCGAGCTGATCGCCGCGCTGGCCATCTCGGTGTGCGCCAACCCGGTGGCGGTGGCGGGCCGGCAGGGCTCCGGCGGCGGCGGGGTCGGCGTGCGCCGCACCCAGGAGTCGGCGAAGTACTGCCGGATCGACGACCGCTGGCACGCCACCTACTGGATCTCCAAGTGGCCGGTGCTGTCCCGCCCGGGCATGGGCGGCGGCCGGGTGGCCGCCCCCGACCTGGTCAACCAGCTGACCGGCACCCCCGCGTTCGCCTCGACCTTCTCCGTCACCGCGACCCGCGCGATGGGCGGCTCGGTGGCGCTCAGCGGCCACCTGCGGCTGACCGAGCACAACGAGTCCCGGCTCGACCAGATGGGCCGCCAGGTGGAGTCCCGGGCGCAGCACAGCGGCGCCTCGCTGACCCGCCTCGACCTGGAGCACGCCCCCGGCCTGCTCGCCACGCTGCCCCTGGGAGGGACGTCCTGATGGCCTACCAGACCTACCCCGGCCAGGCCCCGCAGCCGGTCGAGCAGCGCCCGGTGCGGGTGCGTCCCGGCTACGGCCTGCGCGGCCCGCGCCGGGAGAAGCACGTGCTGACGGTCGAGGACCTGTCGGCGCTGGCCTTCCCGGTCGGCGACGACGGCGTGGTGATCGGCCTGGACCACCAGCAGCAGCCCGCCGTGATCGGCCTGTTCCGCCCGTCCGCGTTCGAGGTGGTGCTGGTCGGCGGCATGTGGACGGCGCAGCTGATCGCGCTGCGCGCGGCCGCGACCGGCGCCCGGATCGCGGTGGAGACCGGCCGTCCGCAGGCGTGGGCGCCGATGGCGCAGGCCGCGGGCGGCGGCCAGCCGTGCGTGACGATCCACCAGGTGGGGCGGCTGGGCGCGCAGGGCGCCTCGGTGGCGTCCCCCGTTCTGGTGGTGCGCGACCTGGGCGCGCGGCCCAACCGCAGCCGGCTGTCGGCGGCGCCGTGGCAGACCACGCTGACCGTGCTGCCGTACCTGGGCCCGAACGCGAGCCGGGTGATCAACGCGGCCGACCTGGTCGGCCTGCAGCGGGTCTCCCCGCAGGAGTCCGACCTGCTGGGCCGGCTGCTGTCGCTGGCGCCCGGCGACGTCAGCGCGCTGCCGACGCTGCCGGACAACGTGACGCTGTGGGCGACCCGGATGCGGCGTCAGTACGTGATGACCAACCAGGGCGAGGCCGAGACCCAGGTGCTGGGCGGTCCGCGCCGCATGGACTGACCGGTGCCCGGCCGGTCGGCGCACTCCGGGCGGGCCCCCGGCGCGCACCGGGCCGGCCGGTCGACCGGGTCCGCCGGATTCGCCGTCAGGTCGGGCACCGCCTTCAACGCGGGCACCTGCACGGCCTAGTCTTGTTGCCCGACGGCAACCGCCGAAGCAGCTTCGGCGAGAACGAGGGAGCCCCAGTGAGCAGCGATCGGGACGGCGTCTACGTCGGCGACAACGCGGCCGAGGACGACGATGACTGGTCCGACGCCCCGGACTACAGCGCCCCGTCCTGGTACACCCAGAGCGCCGCGCCCGGTGCTCCGGTAGCGGCGCCGCAGCCGCCCGTCCAGCAGCAGGTGCAGCCGCCGCAGGTGCAGCCGCCACCGGTCCAGCAGGCCCCGCCGCCGCAGGTGCCGGGTCCGCCGCAACCGCCGGTCGGCCAGCAGGCCCCGCAGCCGCCGTTCCCGCAGCAGGGCCAGCAGCCGTTCCCGCCGCAGCCCGACGCCCAGCAGCCGCCGCAGCAGTGGCCGAACCAGCCGTACCCGCCGCAGCAGGGCCAGCCCCCGGCCGACCCGCGGGCGGGCGGTTGGCCGCAGCCCGGGCAGACCATGGGCGGGCAGCAGTACGCGCCTCCCGGCCCGCCGCAGCAGCACGGTGTCGGCGGTGCGCCGCAGGCTCCGGCGCAGTTCCAGCAGGCGACCGGGCAGCCCTCGGCGCACGGTGCGGCGCTCGGTTACACGGCCGCGGTGGAGCTGTCCTCGGACCGGCTGCTGCGCGGCCAGCCGAAGCCGCAGAAGCAGTCGCGGTTCCAGTTCGGCGGCAAGTCGGCGCAGGCCGGCCGGCAGCAGAAGCTGGAGCTGATCCGGCACCCGGTGATGACCTGCTACCGGATCGCGGTGATCAGCCTCAAGGGCGGTGTCGGCAAGACCACGACCACCACCTCGCTGGGCGCGACGCTGGCCAGCGAGCGGCAGGACAAGGTCATCGCGATCGACGCCAACCCGGACGCGGGCACCCTGGGCCGCCGGATCAAGCGGCAGACCGGGGCGACCATCCGCGACCTGGTGACGGCGATCCCGAACATCCGCAACTACATGGACATCCGCCAGTACACCTCGCAGGACCCGAACTCGGGCCTGGAGATCGTCGCCAACGACGTGGACCCGGCGGTCTCCACCACCTTCGACGACTCGGACTACCGCCAGGTCATCCAGGTGCTCGGGCAGCACTACCCGATCATCCTGACCGACTCCGGCACCGGTCTGCTGTACTCGGCGATGCGCGGCGTGCTGGACCTGGCGGACCAGCTGATCGTGGTGGCCACGCCCAGCGTGGACGGTGCCTCCAGCGCCTCGACCACCCTGGACTGGCTGTCCGCGCACGGTTACGCGGACCTGGTGCAGCGGTCGATCACGGTGGTCTCCGGGGTGCGCGAGACCAGCAAGATGATCAAGGTCGAGGACATCGTGGCGCACTTCCAGACCCGCTGCCGCGGCGTCGTGGTGGTGCCGTTCGACGAGAGCCTGGCGGCCGGCGCCGAGGTCAACCTGCAGATGATGCGCCCGAAGGTCCGCGACGCCTACTTCGAGCTGGCGACGCTGGTCGGCGAGGACATCGCCCGCTCGCAGCAGCAGGCCGGCTGGCAGGGCCAGCAGCAGTACCCGCCCCAGGGCGGCTACCCGCAGCAGCAACAGCAGCAGTACCCGCCGCAGCAGGGCGGCTACCCGCAGCAGGGCCAGCCGTGGCAGCAGCCCCCGCAGCAGGGCGGCTACCCGCAGCAGGGCCAGCCGTACCCGCCGCAGGCCCCGCAGCCCGGCTACGGCTACCCGCCGCCGCACGAGGCGCCGCCCCCGGGGTACGGCTACCCGCCGCCCCACCAGGGCTGACCGCACGACGGGAGCCCCCGCGGAACGCGCGTTCCGCGGGGGCTCCCGTCGTGCTCAGGG
>NZ_JBSGET010000122.1:0-26062 GCF_053603035.1 Kitasatospora sp. NPDC004272
GGGCCCCGGAGGAACGTTCCTCCGGGGCCCGCCGCTCGCCCGTTGCCGGGGTACCGGGGTGCCGGTCAGTCGTCGCCGCGCAGGATGGCGATCAGGCGCAGCATCTCCATGTAGATCCACACCAGCGACAGGGTCAGGCCGAAGGCCGCCCGCCAGGCTTCCTTCTCGGGGGCGCCCATCCGGATGCCCTCCTCGATCTCGGCGTAGTCGAGGGTGAGGAAGAAGGCGCCGAGCGCGATGCCGACCAGGCCGACCAGGATGCCGAGCGGGCCGGAGCGCAGGCCGAAGTCGGCGCCGAACATCATCGCCACCATGTTGACCATCATCAGCAGGACGAAGCCGATGGCGATCGAGATGCCGATCCGGGTGTACCGGGGGGTGACCCGGATCCGGCCGCTCTTGTAGGCGAACAGCGTGGCCGCGAAGACCGCGGAGGTGCCCAGCACGGCCTGGATCGCGATGCCCGGCCAGAGCGTCTCGAAGGCCTTGCTGATCGCGCCGAGGAAGAAGCCCTCCAGCGCCGCGTAGGCCAGGATCAGGCCGGGGTTGACGCTGCGCTTGAAGCTGATCACGAAGCCGATGACCATCGCGACCAGGGCCGCGCCGATCGCCGGGGCGAAGTTGTCCATCGGCACGGTGAACCACGCCACCGCGCCGAAGGCGACCAGGGTCAGCAGCGTCATGGCCGTCCGGGCGACCACGTCGTCCATGGTCATCCGGCCGGTCTGGACCGGGCCGGCGGACGGCGCGTTGTACATGCCCGCGAGCTGCTCGTCCGTCAACGGCGGCTGGTCGGCGTAGGGCTGGCCCGCGTACGGGCTTCCGGCGTGGGGGCCGCCCGCGTACGGGGAGCCGTACGCGGGCTGCCCCGGCTGGCCGGCCGTCTGCGTGCCGAACCCCGCGTACTGCTGGTCGCGGGTGAAGGACCCCTCCCGCGAGAAGACCGGGTTCCTGCTTCTCATCACATTCCTTCCGGGGCGGCGCGGCACCACCCACACAGAGCACAAGAGTAATGGTTTGGCAAAGTATTCCGCGTCGGTCGTGAGGATGATCCCGTGTCGCCTGCGCGGGTGGCCACCGACCGGGCAGGGTGGGGGTCGCAATTGACGCATACCCAGAAAGGCGGCCCCGATGGCCGAGGAACTGTACGCCACCCTGAAGACCAACAAGGGCGACATCGTGGTCCGGCTGCTGCCGAACCACGCCCCCAAGACGGTCAAGAACTTCGTGGAGCTGGCGACGGGTGAGCGCCAGTGGATCGACCCGAACACCGGGCAGCCCAGCAACGCCCCGCTGTACGACGGCACGGTGTTCCACCGGGTCATCGAGGGCTTCATGATCCAGGGCGGCGACCCGCTGGGCAACGGCACCGGCGGCCCGGGCTACAAGTTCGCCGACGAGTTCCACCCGGACCTCGCCTTCACCAAGCCGTACCTGCTGGCGATGGCCAACGCGGGCCCGGGCACCAACGGCTCGCAGTTCTTCATCACGGTCGGCCCCACCACCTGGCTGACCGGCAAGCACACCATCTTCGGCGAGGTCACCGACGCCGCCAGCCAGAAGGTCGTGGACGCCATCGTGGGCGTCGAGACCGGCCGCAACGACCGCCCGGTGCAGGACGTGGTGATCGAGAAGGTCGTCATCGAGTCCCGCTGACGCCCCGGCCCTGAACGCCCGGACGCCGCCCGCCCCTTGGAGGGGTGGGCGGCGTCCGGGCGCCGGCGGCCGGGTCAGTCGGTCTTGATGCTGGTCAGGATGTCCAGCCGGGAGGCCCGGCGGGCCGGCCAGAGCGCGGCGACCATGCCGACCAGGGCGGCGAGGCCGAGGAAGAGCAGCACGCTGCCGTACGGGATCACGGTGGTCAGTCCCTTCAGTTCGGAGGCCAGGACGCGGGTCGCGGCCCAGGCCAGGAAGCAGCCGAGCAGGACGCCGACCAGGGCGCCGAAGACCGAGATCACCACCGACTCCAGGCGGATCATCCGCTTGATGCCGCGCCGCTCCAGGCCGATCGCCCGCAGCATGCCGATCTCGCGCTTGCGCTCGAACACCGACATGGCGAGCGTGTTGACCACGCCGAGGACGGCGACGACCACCGCCATGCCGAGCAGGCCGTACATCAGGTTGAGCATGGTCGAGATGATCCGGCTGAACTCGTCCACCATGTCCTGCAGGGTGCGGACCTCCATCACCGGGTTGCGGCCGGTGGCGTCCGTGAGGGACTGCTTCAGCGCGGCGGTCGGGCCGTCGGTGCCCTTCACCAGGATCTGCTGGACCAGCGGCTGCGGGTCGTGGCTCTCGATCAGCCGGTTGGGGGCCACGATCGGGGAGACGCCGTCGTTGCGCTCGAAGACGCCGCCGACGGTGAGCGTCACGGCCTCGCCCCGGGCCGCGGTGGCCTGCAGGGTGGAGCCGACCGAGAGCCGGTGCTCGGTGGCGAACTCGTCGTTGACCAGGACCTGGTCCTGTCCGAGGGCCGCGGTGGAGCCGGACTTCATCGTCAGGTTGACCAACTGGTCGAAGGCGGCGGCGTCGTAGCCCTCGATGGCGCGGTTGCTGCCGACGCCCTGGATGTCCCACCAGACGTTGTCGACCTGGCTGACCGCCTTCACCCCGTCCGCCTCGGCGACCAGCCCGGTCAGCTTGGGGGACAGCTCGCGACCGTTGGCCATGCCGACCACGTAGTCGGCCTTCATCGTGTCGCCGACCATCGAGGTGACGGCGCTGGTGACCGAGTTGCCGATCACGGTCAGCGCGGTGACCAGGGTCAGGCCGATGGTGAGCGCGGCCGCGGTGCTGGCGGTGCGGCGCGGGTTGCGCACCGCGTTCAGCCGGGCCAGCTTGCCGGGGGTCCCGAACACCTTGGCCAGCACCGGGCCGACCAGCGCGATCACCGGGCGGGACAGCAGCGGCAGCAGCACGAACACGCCGATCAGGGTGAGCGGGGCGCCGAACTCCAGCTTGTGCTGGGCGTCCGAGCCGGAGCCGTTCGCGCCGGCCAGGATCAGGCCCAGGCCGGAACCGGCCAGCAGCACGCCGATCGAGTTGCGGATCAGCAGGCCGCGCTGGGTGCCGGGCTGTTCGCCGCTGCTCATCGCCGCCACCGGGGGGATCCGGGAGGCCCGGACGGCGGGCAGCAGCGCCGACAGCACGGTGACCACCACGCCGGTCACCAGGGTGCCGACGACCGTCACCGGGGCGATCACCAGCGAGCCGGTGGGCAGGCCCTCGTTGAAGGCGTGCAGCAGGGACTGCAGGCCCGCGCCGATGCCGATGCCCGCGAGCAGGCCGCCGACCGAGGCGACCAGGCCGATGGCGAGCGCCTCCACCAGCACCGACTTGGTGACCTGGCCGCGGCTGGCGCCGACCGCCCGCAGCAGCGCCAGTTCCTTGAGGCGCTGGGCGATCAGCATGGTGAAGGTGTTGACGATGATGAAGATGCCGACGAACAGCGAGATCCCGGCGAACACCAGCAGCATGGTCTTCATGCCGCTCACCGAGTCGGCGACCATCTCGGTCTGCTCGTCCTTGAGCTGCTGGCCGGTCTTCAGCTCGACGCCCTCGGCGGGGGCCTTCGCCCGGGCCTGGTCGAGCAGCTGGGCCTCGGTGGTGCCCGCCTTGGCGGTCAGCGCCACCGAGCTGTACCGGCCCGGCTCCAGCAGTTCGCGCTGGGCGGTGGCGGTGTCCATCAGCACCAGGGTGCCGCCGGAGGTGACCTGCGGGTCGTCGGTGGTGAACACGCCGGTGAGCACGGCGTCCCGGGCGGCGCCGTTGCCGGCCACCCGGACGGTGTCGCCGACGTGGTAGCCGGCCTTGTCGGCGGCCTGCCGGTTCAGCGCGACCTCGCCGGCGGTGCGCGGGCCGCGGCCGTCCGCCATCGGGTAGCGGCTGTCCGCGCCGGAGGCGTCGGGGGCGAAGTTGGCGCCGCGGGCGCTCCACGCCTCGCCGATCAGGCTGCCCTTCTTGTCGGCGACGCCGGTGAAGCCGGAGACCACGCCGCGGGCCCGCTCGGCGCCGGGCAGCGCGGCCAGTTGCTCGACGGTGTCCTGGGTCAGCGCGCCCTTCTCGGGGCGCGGGGCGTCGTGGTCGACCGGGCCCTCGTCCGTGCCCTCGGCGGAGACCAGCACCGAGACGTCCGAGAAGCTGGTGGAGTAGCTGTCGCGCATGGCGCGGCCCATGGTGTCGGAGAACACCAGGGTGCCGGCCACGAAGGCGGTGCCGAGCAGCACGGCCAGTACCGTCATCAGGAGGCGGCCCTTGTGGGCCAGCACGTTGCGCAGTGCGGTGCGATACATGGTGGGGGTCCCGGGGGGAGGTCGGTGCGGGCGGGGTCGACGGGTGCGGCGGGACGTCAGCTGGTGCGGCCCTTGGCGTCGAAGCGGCGCATCCGGTCCAGGACGGTGTCGGCGGTGGGGCGGTGCAGCTCGTCGACGATCCGGCCGTCGGCGAGGAAGACCACCCGGTCCGCGTAGGAGGCGGCGACCGGGTCGTGCGTCACCATCACCACGGTCTGGCCGAGTTCGCGCACCGAGTTGCGCAGGAAGGAGAGGATCTCCGCGCCGGAGCGGGAGTCCAGGTTGCCGGTGGGCTCGTCGGCGAAGATGATTTCCGGCTTGCTCGCCAGCGCCCGGGCGCACGCGACGCGCTGCTGCTGGCCGCCGGAGAGCTGGGCGGGGCGGTGCGAGAGCCGGCCGGACAGGCCGACGGTCTCCACCACCCGGTCCAGCCAGGCCCGGTCGACCTTGCTGCCGGCGATGTCCATCGGCAGCGTGATGTTCTCCAGCGCGGTCAGCGTGGGCAGCAGGTTGAACGCCTGGAAGATGAAGCCGATCTTGTCGCGGCGCAGCCGGGTCAGCTGCTTGTCCTTCAGCCCGACCAGCTCGGTGTCGCCGATGGTGGCCGACCCGGAGGAGACCGTGTCCAGCCCGGCCATGCAGTGCATCAGCGTCGACTTGCCGGACCCGGACGGGCCCATGATCGCGGTGAACTCGCCCCGCCCGAAGGAGACCGAGACGTCCTCCAGCGCCACCACCCGGGTCTCGCCCTCGCCGTAGACCTTGTGCAGGCCGGTGGCGCGGGCCGCCGCCAGACCGGTGTGGGCTGCGTACGCGGTCGAGGTGCTCACGGTGGGACTCCTTGTCCGGGAGGGCGGGTTCGTCACGGCGCGGCCGCCGCGAGGTCCCCTCCGGGGGCTCCTCCGACCGCCATCCCATCCTCGCCGCCGCCCTCCGCCACCCACGTCGCTCCGCCGAAGGGTTGCCCCACCACCGCCAGGCGTACGGCCCTTCCCGCCGTCTCCTCCTGCGGTATGACCCCTCCCCCGAGGCCCCGGATGGCCGATAACCGCCGAAGCGTGGCCGAAACGCCAGACGCTTCGTCAGATGTCATGGAAGCATGACAACTTCCGTCCCGGGAAATATGCGAAACGGTCGTCCGGCCGACTAGGCTCAGGGCAGAGATCGCCGCGCTCCCAGGCCCAGATGGTGGAACGCAGACACGGGCAGCTTAAAACTGCTTGGCCGCGAGGCCGTGCCGGTTCGAGTCCGGCTCTGGGCACTCTTCTGCCCTTTTTTCGTAACGCTTTGTGATCGAAAGAGTACGGAAACGCTACTCTTCGTCACGGCTTGCCCATCCATCGCCACGCACGGCAACAACGCCCCCTCGAATTGAACAACTCGTTCACAACGAGTGCTTGACGCTCTGGCATTCAAGGATCATCCTGGGGCCATGGCCGACACCCCTCCCCCGCCGCCCGCGGGCACCGACCCGTTCGCCCCGCCCGATCCCGCCGCCGCGCGCGGCGCGCGGGTGTACGCCTCGCTGTTCCGGATCGCCGAGCGGCACGCCGCCACCGACGGGCAACGGCGGCGGCAGACCAACCCGGCGATGCTCGCCCCGCACGAGGCGGTGCGGCTGGTGGCGTTCCTGCTGAGCGGGGCGGCCCTGGCCGAGGACGGGGAACCGGAGGTCGACCGGGACGACGTCACGGCCGCGCTGACCCTGCTGCCGCTGGTCCGGGCCGAACTCGACGAGCTGGAGGCCGGGTTGCTCACCATGGCCCGCGGCCGCGGGATGACCTGGCAGGACATCGCCTTCGGGCTGGGGCTGGGAACGCCGCAGGCGGCCCGCCAGCGGCACGAGCGGCTCACCGACCGGACGGCACCCGCCGACCCCTCCTGACGGACCCCGGAACGCCCGAAGGCCCCCACCCGGTGGAGGGTGGGGGCCTTCGTCAACTGCCTGCTGTACTCCGCCCGGTGGCGGGGCCGGCTGAGCACCACGGAGGTCGTGGTCCGGCGGCGCTGCCGGGCGGAGGGCCTCCGACTCGTACCCGACCTGGTGTCGGGTCTGGTCGCTTGCTCGTCGCGGCTTACTTGCTCGCGGCGAGCTCCTTCTTCGGCTCGGCCGCGGCGGCGGGCTTCGGCGCGGGGGCGGTCGCCTCCTGGAAGGCGTCGAACGGCTTCTCCATCTCGGAGAGGCCGACCGTCTCGCGCTTGAGGAACATCGCCAGGGTCCAGTCGGTGAAGACCCGGATCTTGCGGTTCATGGTCGGGACCATCGCGCCGTGGTAGCCGCGGTGGAACCACCAGGCAAGGCGGCCCTTCAGCTTGACCTTGCCGAAGAGGATCGCCACGCCCTTGTGCAGGCCGAGGCCGGCCACCGCGCCGAGGTTCTTGTGCTTGTACTCGGCCTGCGGGAAGCCGCGCATGCCCGCGATGACGTTGTCGCCGAGGACGGCGGCCTGCCGGACGGCGTGCTGCGCGTTCGGCGGGCACCAGGCGCCCTCACCGGCGGCCAGGTCGGGGACCTGGGCGTTGTCGCCGGCCGCCCACACGTAGTCGAAGCCCTGCACCTGGAGGGTCGCCGCGGTGTCCACGTGGCCGCGCGGGCCGAGCGGGAGGCCGAAGCGGTTGACCACCGGGTTGGGCTTGACGCCCGCGGTCCACACGATGGTGGAGGCGTCGAACTCCATGCCGTTCTTCAGCACCACGTGCTGGTCGACGCAGGAGTCCATCGAGGTCTCGATGTAGACCTCGATGTTGCGCTCCTCCAGGCGGCCCTTGGTCCACAGACCGAGGTCCGGGCCCATCTCGGGGAGGATGCGGTTGGCCGCTTCCACCACCACGAAGCGCATGTCGTCACGGCTGACGGTCTTGTAGATCTTGGCGGCGTCGCGCGCCATGTCCTCGATCTCGGCGACGGTCTCGATGCCGGCGAAGCCACCGCCGATGACCACGAAGGTCAGGGCCTTGCGCCGGACGTCCTCGTCCGTGGTGGACTCGGCCTTGTCGAGCTGCGCCATGACGTGGTTGCGGAGGCTGATCGCCTCCTCGACCGTCTTCATGCCGATGCCGTGCTCCGCCAGACCCGGGATCGGGAAGGTGCGGGACACCGAGCCGGTCGCGACGACCAGGTACTCGAAAGGCAGTTCGTAGGAGTCGCCCGCCGCGGGCTGGATGGTGGCGACCTTGCGGGCGTGGTCCACCTCGGTCACGTGACCGGTGAGCACCTCCGCCTTCTTGAGGGCGCTGCGCAGCGGCGCGACGAGGTTGCGAGGCGCGACGTTGCCGCCGGCCGCCTCGGGAAGGAAGGGCAGGTACGTCATGTACGACCGCGGGTCGACGACCGTGACGGTCGCTTCGCCGTAACGCATCTTCTTGAGGATGCGCATCGCGGCATACAGGCCGACGTAACCACCGCCGACAATGAGGATGCGAGGACGCTCCGTGGTGCTCATATCCGAAAGTATCCACCCCCGCCTGACGGGCCATTCGTGAGGCCCGTCACAAGCCCCTGGACACCGGGTGCTACACTGCGCGCCCGCACTTCCGGGCCGGAGGGCCCCCCTCACCCCCGCCGGGCCGCCGCGGTGAGCGGCCGGGGCCGCGGTGCCGCGCTGAGCAGCAACGATCCCG
Organism: Kitasatospora sp. NPDC004272; assembly: GCF_053603035.1. Classification (NCBI taxonomy): domain Bacteria; kingdom Bacillati; phylum Actinomycetota; class Actinomycetes; order Kitasatosporales; family Streptomycetaceae; genus Kitasatospora; species Kitasatospora sp. NPDC004272. The sequence continues at coordinate 7,914 of NZ_JBSGET010000122.1, forward strand.
GCGCCACCCGGGTTCCCGAGAGCGGTTTCGATTTCTCCGGGATGAACGGCAGGTTGCCTGCGATCCCATGAGCGACTCCCGGCAGGGCCTTCGGTCCCACATTTCGGGCGGAGCAGGCGTCCGGAGTGGGTCGAAAGGCTGGATTGCCATGTGAAGAAATTCACGAAGGTTCTCGCCGCGACACGCCGGGAGGCCCCCGGAAGGGGTCGCGGAGCCCTCCCGCGCCCCCTCCGGGGGCCTCCCGCGACCCGTTCGGCCGAGCGGCCGCCGATCCCTTGCCGAGCCCCGGGCCGAACCCGGAACCGGGCCCGGGCCGGGCCGGGGTCAGACGATCGACCAGGCGATCCCGTCCAGGATGTCGTGCTCGGAGACCAGCAGTTCGGCGGCCCCGGTGCGCTCCATGATCTCCAGCAGCACCAGCGCGCCGGCCCCGATCACGTCCACCCGGCCGGGGTGCATGACCGGGACGGCGGCCCGCTCGGCGTGCGAGGAGTGCAGCAGCCACTGGGTGGTCTCCCGCACCTGCTCGATGCCGACCACCGCGTGGTGGATCCGCTCCGAGTCGTAGCCGGGCAGTTCCAGGGCGATCCCGGCGACGGTGGTGACCGTCCCGGCCAGGCCGATCAGGGTGGCGCCGGAGTCCAGCGGAACGACCCCGGCGACGGTGTCCAGCGCGGCCCGGACGTCGGCCCGGACGGCCGCGATCTGCGCCTCGGTGGGCTGCCCGCCCGCGAAGTGACGCTCCGTCATCCGGACGCAGCCGATGTCCGCCGAGTACGCGGCCCGCACCTCCCGCTCGCCGAGCACGAACTCGGTGGAGCCGCCGCCCAGGTCGAACACCAGGTACGGCGGCCGGCGCGGGCCGCCGAGCAGTTCGCGGGTGGCGCCGGTGAAGGACAGCCGGGCCTCCTCGTCGCCGCTGACCACGCTCGGCGTGACGCCCAGGATCTCCTCGACCCCGGCGGTGAACTCGGCGGCGTTCTCGGCGTCCCGGGAGGCGGAGGTGGCGACCATCCGGATCCGGTCCGGGGCGACCCCGTGCTCGGCGATCACCTCCGCGTACTCGCGGCAGGCCGCGAAGGTGCGGGCCAGCGCCTCGGGGTGCAGCCGGCCGGTGCGGTCGACGTCCTGGCCGAGCCGGACGATCAGCATCCGCCGGTCCAGGTCGGCCATGGAAGGTTTGCCCAGCTCGCCCGTCTCCGGGTCGAGTTCGGCGATCAGCAGGCGGATCGAGTTGGTGCCGCAGTCGATCGCGGCGACCCGGGTGGCGCTCACTGCCCGTCCTCCTCCTGCTCGGTGTCGGCGGCGGCCTTGCGGGCGGCGCGCTCGGCGCTCAGCGCCTCCTTGGCGGCGATCACCGCGTCGTGGTCCTTGGCCTTGGCCCGGTTGCGGGCGACCCGCGCTCCGGCCGCCTCGACCTCGGCGTCGCTGACGCACGGGCCCTTGGCCCACCACTGCTCCAGCATCCCGATCGCCTCGTCGCCGAGCGGGTTGACGCCCTCCCCGGCGGCCAGCGAGTGCCCGACCAGCACGTGCAGGCACTTGACCCGGTCCGGCATGCCGCCGGCGCTGGGGAAGCCCTCCAGCACCTCGATGGCGTCCCGGCGGGCGATGTAGTCCTCGTGCGCCGCCCGGTAGGCGGCGGCCAGCTCCGGGTCCTCGGCGAGCCGGGCGGTCTGCTCCTTCATCACGCCGTCCGCCTCCAGGGTGCCGATCAGCGAGGCGGCCCGGGGGCAGGTCAGGTAGTAGAGCGTCGGGAACGGCGTGCCGTCGGGCAGCCGGGGCGCGGTCTCCACCACGTCCGGGTTGCCGCAGGGGCAGCGGTGGGCGACACCGCGCAGCCCGCGCGGCACCCGGCCGAGCTGGGCGGCGATGGCGGCGACGTCGCGCTCGGCGACCTCGGGGGCGTCGGACGCGGGAGGGTTCTGGTTGCTCATCAGGAGGAGTCTGTTCGTCAGGGGGCGGGGGGCTTCGGGTGGGTGCGGGGGCTTCGGGAGGGCTCGGGGCGTCAGGGCACCGGCTGCGGCGCGGGCGGCGCGGCGTCGGCGGCGTCCACCGAGTCCCAGAGTCCGGCGTACCAGGGCTTGACGGCCTTCGGCCGGGCGGCGGCGTCGGCCGAGGGGGCCTTGGCGCCGGGCGGGGGCGGCGGGGAGACCGAGACGAACGGGGTCTCGCCGGGCAGCGCGTAGTGCAGCCGCTCGCGGGCCTGGGCCTTGACGTACTCCGGGTCCTGCCAGCGGGCCTTCTCCCGGCTCAGTTCGTCGACCTGCCGGCGGGCGTGCTCGGCCTTGGCCCGCTGGTCGGCGATCTCGCCGCGCTGGGCGACGTACTGCCGGGCCGGGTAGGCGAGTATCGCCACCAGCGAGCAGAGCACGAGCACCAGCACGGTGGCCCGGCTGGTGAAGCGCGGTCGCGCCGCCAACCCGGGAATCCTCCACTTGGCCATCTGCTCGCCCCTCCTGCGCATGCCGGTGCCCCGGCCCCACCCTACGCGGTGGGAGCCGGGGCACCGGTCACAACAGGCTCAGTGCGTTCGGCCCTTGCTGTGCTTACTTGTCCGCGGGGCGGAACCGCGGGAAGGAGGAGCGGCCCGCGTACTCGGCGGCGTCGTCGAGGATCTCCTCGATGCGCAGCAGCTGGTTGTACTTGGCGACGCGCTCGGAGCGGGCCGGGGCGCCGGTCTTGATCTGGCCGCAGTTGGTGGCGACGGCGAGGTCGGCGATGGTGACGTCCTCGGTCTCGCCGGAGCGGTGCGACATCATGCAGCGGTAGCCGTTGCGCTGGGCCAGCTCGACGGCGTCCAGGGTCTCGGTGAGCGAGCCGATCTGGTTGACCTTGACCAGCAGGGCGTTGGCGGTGCCGGTCTCGATGCCCTTGCGCAGGCGCTCCGGGTTGGTGACGAACAGGTCGTCGCCGACCAGCTGGACCTTGTCGCCGATCGCGTCGGTGATGGCCTTCCAGCCGTCCCAGTCCGACTCGTCCAGCGGGTCCTCGATGGAGACCAGCGGGTAGTCGGCGACCAGCTCGGCGTAGTACGCGATCAGGTCGGCGGAGGAGAGCGCCTTGCCCTCGAACTGGTAGGCGCCGTCCTTGAAGAACTCGGAGGCGGCGACGTCCAGGGCGAGCGCGACGTCCTTGCCCGGGGTGTAGCCGGCCTTCTTGATCGCCTCGGTGATGAGGTCGAGGGCCTCGCGGTTGGAGTCCAGGTTCGGGGCGAAGCCGCCCTCGTCGCCCAGGCCGGTGGAGAGCCCGCGCTCCTTCAGCACGCCCTTGAGGGTGTGGTAGACCTCGACGCCCCAGCGGACGGCCTCGGAGAAGGACTCCGCGCCGATCGGGGCGATCATGAACTCCTGGATGTCGACGTTGGAGTCCGCGTGCGAGCCGCCGTTGAGGATGTTCATCATCGGGACGGGCAGCACGTGGGCGTTCGGGCCGCCCAGGTAGCGGAACAGCGGCAGGTCGCTGGCCTCGGAGGCGGCGTGCGCCACGGCGAGGGAGACGCCCAGGATGGCGTTGGCGCCGAGCGAGGACTTGTCCGGGGTGGCGTCCAGGTCGAGCATGGCCTGGTCGATGAGGCGCTGCTCGGTGGCGTCGTAGCCGACCAGCTCGGGGCCGATCTGCTCGATCACGGCGAGGACGGCCTTCTCGACGCCCTTGCCGAAGTAGCGGCTCTTGTCGCCGTCACGGAGCTCCAGGGCCTCGAAGGCACCGGTGGAGGCACCCGACGGGACGGCCGCGCGACCGGTGCTGCCGTCGTCGAGACCGACCTCGACCTCGACCGTGGGGTTGCCGCGGGAGTCGAGGATCTCACGGGCTACGACGACATCAATGGACGGCACGAGTGCATCTCCTAGCGGAAGCGGATGTGTGGTCGTTACGACCAGAGCCTAGCCGCACAGCGCCGTGCGGCCACGCCCGGCCGGGCCCCGTCTCACGGTGTGGCCCGGCTACTCACCGGTAGTTCACCTGTTTGACGGCCGCTCCGCCGCCCCCGGCGGCGCGAACTGCTCGGCGCGCGCCGGGAGCGGACGGGCGGCCAGGGGACGCGGCCCTCGTCAGGGCGGCGGCGGGGCCTCGTCAGGCCGCCGGACCGGCGCGTCCCACATGCCGGGACCGGGGTCGGACCGGAACCGGACCGGGGTCAGAGGGAGAGCACCTGACCGGGCAGGATCAGGTCGGGGTCGGCACCGATCAGCTCGTGGTTGGCCTGGTAGATCCGCTCCCAGCCGCCGGACACGTGCTGCGCGGCGGCGATGCCGGAGAGCGTGTCGCCGCCCTGGACGGTGTAACCGCCGGCGGGCGCGTCCTGCGGGGCGGCGCCGTTCTGCGGGGCCGCCGGCGGCTCGGCGGGGGCGGCGGGCTCGGCGGGGGCAGCGGGCTTCGCGGGCTTCTTCGACGGCGAGCTCTTCGGCTGCTGGGGCGCGGTCGGGCGCTCCTGGGAGCGCGAGGCGGTGTCCGCGGAGGTGTCGGCGGGCGCGCCGCCCTTGGCGAGGCCGGCCCGCTTGGAGCAGACCGGCCAGGCGCCGGGGCCCTGGGCGGCGAGCACCCGCTCGGCCACCGCGATCTGCTGGGCGCGGCTGGCCTGGTCGGCGCGGGCCGCGTACTGGCCGCCGCCGAAGGCGCGCCAGGTGGAGGAGGTGAACTGCAGGCCGCCGTAGAAACCGTTGCCGGTGTTGATGTTCCAGTCGCCGCCGCTCTCGCACTGGGCCACGCGGTCCCAGGTGTCGACGGGGGCGGCTGCCGCTCCGGTGGCGGCGAGCAGTGGCAGGGCCAGGCCGACCGAGGCCACGCCGGCGGCGGCGATGACCTTCTCGGCCTTGGTACTACGGCGGTGACGAGCAGCGTTGGAGAACAGCACGGGACTTCCTCTCCGCACGCCTGCGAGGTGAGCTGTCGGGTTCGGACCGGGAGGCTGGCCCGGCCGCCGGACGCTCCGGACGCGGTTGCGCCCGCTGCTCGGCGGCTTCACCCCAAGCCGTTGGGACTACGGCGTTCACACTGGTTCCCCCGCTCCTGTCCGGTACCTGGTAGGTGGCCCGAGGACGCGGCGGACAGGACTCGGCGTGCCGCGATCGGGGCCCGCAGCTGCGGGCATGTCGGAGAGTAGGCAAAGCTGACGAGCAATCACAAGCTCATATCACCATGATCACGCCGAAATCACGGATCTTCGTTCCACGTACACGAACGATCCCGGTATGTCCGGATTGATTCCGAGCAGGCGTGCGACGCGCGCCCCCGCCCCGGCGTGTCGTCGGCCCTGCGCGGCGGCGTGTCGCGGGTGCTGAAACGGCGTCAGCGGGGTGTGAAGGAGACCGGGAGGTCGCGCAGACCGCGCATGATCAGCCCGCCCCGCCAGCGCAGCTCGGCCGGATCGGCCGCCAACCGAACGTCCGGAAGCCTGGTCAGTAGGCTGCCGATCGCGCGCTGTCCCTCAAGCCGGGCCAGCGGGGCGCCGATGCAGTAGTGGATGCCGTGACCGAAACCCAGGTGCGGGTTGTCCGAGCGGGCCAGGTCGAGGGTGTTCTCGGCGGAGAACCGGGCCGGGTCGCGGTCCGCCGCGGCCAGCACCACCAGCACCGGGTCGCCGACCGGGACGTCCACCCCGCCGATGGTCAGCGGTGCGGTGGCGAACCGCCAGGTGGCCAGCTCCACCGGGCCGTCGTAGCGCAGCAGTTCCTCGACGCCGGTCTCCAGCAAGCCGGACTCGCCGCGCCCCAGCGACTCCTGGAGCAGGGTGCGCTGGTCCGGGTTGCGCAGCAGCGCGTACATGCCATTGCCGATGAGGTTGATGGTGGTCTCGAACCCGGCGAAGAGCAAGATGAAGGCCATCGCCGCGGCCTCGTTCTCGGTGAGGTGCTCGCCGTGGTCACCGGCCCGGATCAGGCCGGAGATCAGGTCGTCGCCCAGGTCGGCGCGCTTGCGGTGGATCAGGTCGGCCAGGTAGCCGCGGATCTGCTTGACGGCCCGGCCCACCCCTCCCCTCTTACCGCCCGTGTGACGGATCATCATCCCGGCCCAGTCGCGCAGGTCGTCCTGGTCCTCGGCCGGGACGCCGAGCAGGTCGCAGATCGCGTAGATGGGGAGCGGGAAGGCGAACTCGTGGATCAGGTCGGCCTCGCCGCGGCCGGCGAAGGAGTCGATCAGCCGGTCGGTGATCTCCCGCACCCGCGGTTCGAACTCGGCCACCCGGCGCGGGGTGAACGCCTTGGAGACCAGCCGGCGCAGCCGGGTGTGGTCCGGCGGGTCGATGTTCAGCAGGTGGGTCATCAGGTCGGCCTGCCGCTCGCCGGGGATGCCGACCCGGCCGCTGCGGTGGGCCTGCTCGCTGTGGTGCGCCGGGTTCTTGGACAGCCGGGCGTCCGCGAGCGCCTGCCGGGCGTCCGCGTAGCGGGTGACCAGCCAGGCGTCGACCCCGCTCGGCAGGGTGGTGCGGTGCACCGGCGCGTGCTCCCGCAACCAGGCGTACGCCGGGTAGGGGTCGGCGGCGAACTCCCAGGTGAACAGTGGCGGCTGGGGTGCGTGGGGCTGGTCTGGCATGTCTTGACCGTATCGGGAAGCGCCGGTGCGTGAGTCTGGTCACCTGGTGGGTAATCCCTGTTGCGGAGCGTCGGGGCGAGCCTACGATCCTCCGATAACCACCGTGGGCGGCGTGCGGGTCGGCCACGGGTGCGCGCTCTGAAAGGGGAGCAGGCCATGCGAGTAGCCGGTGCAGTGGTGGTCATCGCGGTGCTCGACGGGGGTTCGGGGGCCGACCTGGCCCGCCGGTTCTCCGCCGCCGGCGCCGCGGGCCTGCTCATCGCCGACCTGCGCCCCGGCATCGCCGAGGACCTGGCCGCCGAGCTCGACCGCCCCGGCTGCCCGGTGGTCGGCGTCTCCGGCGACATCCACCACCCGGCGGACATCGCCGCGCTGGTCGACACCGCCGTCAAGCACCTCGGCCCGATCGACCTGTTCGCGGTCGCCGGCCCGGACGGCGAGCGGATCGTCCAGCTCGCCGACCTGCCCGGCCACCTCGACCCGCTGGCCGAGGTCCTCGCCCTGGTCGGCGAGGCCATCGGCGAGGTCGTCCCGACCCAGCGCCGCCCGGTCGCCGACGTCCCGCTGGCCGGCTAGGACCCGGGCCCGGGCGGTCACTCCCGAACGGGGCGGAGGCCGCCGCCCCGCCGCTACTGCGCCGCCAGCCCCTCCGCCGCCCGGACCGCCGCGCGGTAGCGGCGGGCCGCCGCGCGCAGCGCCGCGTCCACGTCCACGCCCCGGTCGTGCGCCTGCTGGGCGACGGCCAGCAGCAGCTCGCCCGCGGTCTCGGCGGTCAGTTCGGCGGGCAGCTCGTACGGCGCGTCCGGCACGCCGGTGAAGTGCGCCCGGCGCACCCGGGAGACCAGTTTGGCCGCGTACGCCAGCGCGGGCAGGCCGGCGGGCACGCCGTCGAGCACCGACTCGCGCTGCTTCTCCGCCGCCTTCAGCTGCTCCCAGTTGGCCTCGGTCTCGGCGGAGCCGGTCACGCTGACGTCGCCGAACACGTGCGGGTGGCGGTACATCAGCTTCTCGACGATGTCGCCCGCGACGTCGTCGATCGAGAACGGGTCGCCGGCGTCCTCCTCGGCGATCCGCGCGTGGAAGAACACCTGGAGCAGCACGTCGCCGAGCTCCTCGCGCAGGGTCTCCCGGTCGCCCTCCTCGATCGCCTCGACCAGCTCGAAGGCCTCCTCGACCAGGTACTTCACCAGGCTCTCGTGGGTCTGCTCGGCGTCCCACGGGCAGCCGCCGGGCGAGCGCAGCCGGTCCATCACGGTGACCAGGTCGAGCAGCCGGGCCCCCGGCAGGTCGTACGAGCCCGGCAGCAGCTCGATCTCCGGGTGCTCGCCGGCCTCCTCCACCGCGATCCGGGCCAGCGCGTCGGTCAGCCCCGGGTCGCCGTCCGGGCTCTCCAGCCAGACCGCGGGCGCCCGGGCCAGCAGCAGCCGGGCCAGCGCGGGGGCGGACGGCCGCTCCACCAGCTCCGGCTCGACGCCCGCCGCGCGCAGGGCGGCCAGCTGCGGGTGGTCCGCGACGCCGACCAGCACCTGGGGCGCGGACCGGAGCGCCTCCCAGGCGGGCCAGCTGAGCAGGCCGGGGGCGACGCGGTGGGTGGTGGTCAGCAGGATCAGCTTCGGGGTGTCCACGGCACCGAACCTATCGCGGGTCGCGGGACGGCCGGGGCCTCCGGTGCGGTTCCGGGCCGGCCCCGGCCCGGTTCAGCGGCGGCGGCGGGACTTGGTCGCCAGCACCATCAGGCCGGCCAGCACGCAGCCGAGGGCGGCCAGGCCGACCAGCGGGAGGGCGCCGGCGCTCCCGGTCTCCGGGAGGCGGCCGTTCGTGCCGGGGCCGGGCACCGGCCGCGGGGCGCCGCTCGGGTGCGGCGAGGGGCTCGCGGACGGCGACGGGCCGGCACTGGTGGACGGCGAGGGCGACGGGACGGTGGCGGTGTTGGCGAGCCGGGTGTCGGCGGTCAGCGCGGGCGCGACGGTGTTGCTGGTCCGGGTCTGCGCGCGCCGGGTCCGGCTGCCCTTGAGGTCGAGGGTGGCGGTGTCGTCCAGCCTGGTGTGGTTGTTGCCGCCCTCGGTGTCGTTGCAGGGCGAGCCGTCGCTGTCGTCGCAGGTCGGCACCGAGTTGGCGGCCATCGTCAGGTTGCCGTGGGCCGGCAGGTTCACCGCCGGGTCCGGTCCGATCGGCCGCTGGGTGCCCGCCCCGCGCAGGGTCGCGGGCACCGCGGGGGCAGCGGCGAGCGGGACGAGCAGCCCGGCGACGGGCAGGACCGCGCACAGCGCGCGCAGCGTCCTCGGCAGGGGCGGACGGCGCTGGACCACGGGTGACCTCGCAACCGGTGCGGCGGGGTGGGCGGAGGAGCCCAGCCTCACCTGCGGGTGCGGGATCGTTCCGCGGACGCGTCCGACGCGCGGGGGGCGCTCACCCGTCCGGCCCCGGGGCGCCCCGGCGCGCGGTCAGGCGTCCTGGCCGGACTTCGGCAGCCAGTCCTCGGTGCTGCCGGTCAGGCCGATCCGGTCGGCGTCCCAGCTGCCGTAGCGGGGGTTGACCTCGATGTGCAGGGCGGTGCCCGCGGCGGCCAGGGCCTTGCGGATGGCGGCGTCGCCGTCGGCGCTGCCCGGGTCCTGGCCGCCGGCCAGCTTCACCAGGCCGATCTGCTGGCGGTAGAAGCCGTCGACGGCGTCGGCCGGGACGCCCTGCTTGGCGCGCAGCAGTTCGGCGAGCTTGGTTTCGCTGCCCACCGTCCGCGCGTCGGCGGTCCTGGCCTGGTCGATCTCGCCCTGGCTGACGGTGAGCCGGCGGTCGGCCAGGGCGCGCTCGACGACCTTGCCGAGGATCAGGTCGGAGACGGCGTGCCGGGCCAGGCCGGGCTGCTCGTCGGTGGCGGCGCCCGCCTGGTCGGCGCCGTCGCGGACGGCGGCGACCCGGGCCTGGACCTGGGCGATGCTGATCCGGTCGCTGCCGACCACGGCGGCCGCCCCCTGGTGGGCCGGCGCGGTGCCGCACGCGGAGAGGACGGCGGCGGCGACCGCGGCGCCGAGCACGGCGAGCGGTCGGCGGGCGGAGCTGGTGCGGATCACTGGGGCCTCCTGGGCGGTGGAGCGCGGTCCGGTGGTGCTCTGCGTACGTGGCTGGGAGGAACACTATTGACCGCCGCCGCCCAGTGCCAGACCCCCGCCACCCTCCGGCGCGGCGCTGCGTCCCGGTCCGGTTCCGGATCGGGGCGACCGGCCCGGCCGCCCGCCCGGACACCCCGGTGACCAGCGCCGGGCCGATCGACGCCCGGGGCCGGAGCCCCGGCTTCGTCACCTTCTGGTTCCCGGCCGGCCCGGGGTGCCGGGGGTGCCGGAACGCGGACGGGGGCGCCGGGGGCGCCTGCCTGCCGCCCTCCGGCGCCCCCGCCGGCGGGTGCGCGACCGGGCCCGCTACCGCTTGAGGTCCTCGAACATGGTGCTCAGGAACTCGGCGCACCAGGACAGCAGTTCCCGGCCGACCAGCGGCTTTCCGCCGATCCGGCCGCCGCTGCCGGGGCGCGGCACCAGGAGCTGCTGGGCGGTGGCCTTGACCTGGGTGCGCGGGTAGAGCCGGTTGAGCCGCAGTTCCTGCGACTCCCGCAGCTCGACCGGGCCGAACCGGACGAAGTTGCCCTGCAGGGTGATGTCGCCGATGCCGCAGCGCCGGGCGAACAGCCGCAGCCCGGCCACCAGCAGCAGGTTCTCCACCGCCTCGGGCAGCTTGCCGTAGCGGTCGGTGAGCTCCTCGCGGACCTGTGCGATGTCGGCCTCCGAGTTGACCGCCGCGATCGAGCGGTACGCCTGCAGCCGCAGCCGCTCCCCCGGCGCGTAGTCGTGCGGGACGTGCGCGTCCACCGGCAGCTCGATCTTCACCTCCAGCGGCTCCTCCTCGGGCTCCCCGCCACCGCCCTCCAGCGACTCGCGGAAGTCGGCGACCGCCTCGCCGACCATCCGCATGTAGAGGTCGAAGCCGACGCCCGCGATGTGCCCGGACTGCTCGCCGCCGAGCAGGTTGCCCGCGCCGCGGATCTCCAGGTCCTTCATCGCGACGTACATGCCCGCGCCCATCTCGGTGTGCTGGGCGATGGTGGCCAGGCGCTCGTGCGCGGTCTCGGTGAGCGGCTTCTCCGGCGGGTACAGCATGTACGCGTAGCCGCGCTCGCGGCCGCGGCCGACCCGGCCGCGCAGCTGGTGCAGCTGGGACAGGCCGAAGGTGTCGCCGCGCTCGACGATCAGGGTGTTGGCGTTGGAGATGTCGATGCCGGACTCCACGATGGTGGTGGACACCAGGACGTCGAACTCCTTCTCCCAGAAGTCGACGACGACCTTCTCCAGCTGGGTCTCCCCCATCTGCCCGTGCGCGGTCGCCACCCGGGCCTCCGGCACCAGGTCCTTCAGCCGGGCGGCCGCCTTGTCGATCGACTCGACCCGGTTGTGGATGTAGAACACCTGGCCCTCGCGCAGGAGTTCGCGCCGGATCGCGGCCGAGATCTGCTTCTCGTCGTACGGGCCGACGAAGGTCAGCACCGGGTGCCGCTCCTCCGGCGGGGTGGTGATGGTGGACATCTCGCGGATGCCGGTGACCGCCATCTCCAGGGTGCGCGGGATCGGGGTCGCGGACATGGTCAGCACGTCCACGTTGGCCCGCAGCTTCTTCAGCTGCTCCTTGTGCTCGACGCCGAAGCGCTGCTCCTCGTCGACGATCACCAGGCCGAGGTCCTTGAACCTGGTCTCCGAGGAGAACAGCCGGTGGGTGCCGATCACCACGTCCACCGAGCCCTCGAACAGGCCCTCCAGCACGGCCTTCGCCTCGGTGTCGGTCTGGAACCGGGACAGCGCCTTCACGTTGACCGGGAAGTTGGCGTACCGCTCGGCGAAGGTCGAGAAGTGCTGCTGCACCAGCAGCGTGGTCGGCACCAGCACCGCGACCTGCTTGCCGTCCTGGACGGCCTTGAAGGCGGCGCGCACCGCGATCTCGGTCTTGCCGTAGCCGACGTCGCCGCAGATCAGCCGGTCCATCGGGACGGACTTCTCCATGTCGGCCTTGACCTCGCCGATGGTGGTCAGCTGGTCGGGCGTCTCCGCGTACGGGAAGGCGTCCTCCAGTTCGCGCTGCCACGGGGTGTCCGGGCCGAAGGCGTGGCCGGGGGCCGCCATCCGGGCCGAGTACAGCTTGATCAGGTCGGCGGCGATCTCCTTGACCGCCTTCTTGGCCCGCTGCTTGGTCTTCGCCCAGTCCGCGCCGCCGAGCCGGTGCAGCGTCGGGGCCTCGCCGCCCACGTACTTGGTGACCTGGTCGAGCTGGTCGGTGGGCACGAACAGCCGGTCGCCGGGGTGGCCGCGCTTGGCGGGCGCGTACTCCAGCACCAGGTACTCGCGGGTGGCGCCCTGCACGGTGCGCTGCACCATCTCCACGTACCGGCCGACGCCGTGCTGCTCGTGCACCACGTAGTCGCCGGCCGCCAGCGCCAGCGGGTCGATCGCGTTGCGGCGGCGGGACGGCATCCGGCGCATGTCCTTGGTGGAGGACTTCTGGCCGGACAGGTCGGTCTCGGTGATGACGGTGAGCTTCAGCTCCTCGTCGACGAAGCCGTGCTCGATCGACCCGCAGGAGACGTACACCACGTCCCGGGTCGGGGCCTCGGCCAGGTCGGCGACCAGCCGGGCCGCGATGCCCTCGTTGCCGAGCACCTCGGCCAGCCGGGCCGCCGGGCCGTGGCCCTCGGTGACCATCACCACCCGCCAGTCGGCGGCGAGGCGCTCCCGGGCGTCGGCGATCGCCCGCGCGGTGTCGCCGCGGTACGCCTCGACGGCGTGCATGCCGAGGGTCAGGGTGTCCGCGTCGCGTTCGAGGATGCCGTGGACGGTGGAGTCGCTGGTGGCGAACGGACTGACCGACCACCACGGCAGGCCGATGCCCGCCGCGTGCTCGCGGACGTCCGCCAGCGACCACAGCGAGGCGGCCGAGACGTCGATCGCCTCCAGGTCGATCGGGCGGTCGGCGCCCGCCGCCGCGGCCACCCAGGACGCGGCCAGGAACTCCTGGCTGGTGGCGACCAGGTCGGCGGCCCGGGTGCGGACCCGCTCCGGGTCGCAGACCACGGCGATCGAACCGGCCGGGAGGACGTCCAGCAGCAGCTCCATGTCGTCCACCAGCACCGGGGCCAGCGACTCCATGCCCTCGACCGCGATGCCCTGCGCGATCTTGTCCAGGATCTCGCCCAGCTCCGGGTGGTCGGCGGCCAGTGCGGCCGCCTTCGCGCGCACCTCGTCGGTCAGCAGCAGCTCCCGGCAGGGCGGCGCCCACAGGCCGTGCTCGGCGATCTCCAGGGAGCGCTGGTCGGCCACCTTGAAGTAGCGGATCTCCTCGACGTCGTCGCCCCAGAACTCCACCCGCAGCGGGTGCTCCTCGGTCGGCGGGAAGACGTCCAGGATGCCGCCGCGCACCGCGAACTCGCCGCGCTTCTCGACCAGTTCGACCCGGGCGTAGGCCGCGGCCGCCAGCTTGCGGGCGATCTCGCCCAGGTCGTGCTGCTCGCCGCGGCGCAGCGCCACCGGCTCCAGCTCGGCCAGGCCCTTCACCTGCGGCTGCAGCACGCTGCGCACCGGCGCCACCACCACCTGCACCGGTCCGGCGGCCGGGTCGTCGGCGCGCGGGTGGACGATCCGGCGCAGCACGGCCAGCCGGCGGCCCACGGTGTCCGAGCGCGGCGAGAGCCGCTCGTGCGGCAGCGTCTCCCAGGCCGGGAACTCGGCGACCGCGTCGGCGGGCAGCAGCGAGCGCAGCGAGGCCGCGAGGTCCTCGGCCTCCCGGCCGGTGGCGGTCACGGCCAGCACCGGCCGACCCCGCTCGCCGCCGCGGGCGGCCAGCGAGCGGGCCAGCGCGGCGATCGCGAACGGCCGGGCGGCGGGTGGGCCGACCAGGTCGAGGTGCTGCCTGTGCCCCGTGGCCGCCGCCTCGATCGCCTCGGCGAGGGCGGCGTCCCGTACGACGACATCGAGCAGTCCGGACAGGCTCATACGTCAGTTTCTCCACGACGGGGAGTGGCCCGGCACAGGAGACGGCCGGGCAGCGCGACAGCCCGGAACGCGGTGCGCCCCGGGGGGTGTCCAGCCTACGCCGCGCCGCCCTCCGGCACGCGGTGCGGCGGCCCGGCCGGGCCTCGCGGGCCGACTCACCGGTATCCGACACGGCTTGTCCAGAGATCATGCGGCCGACACATTGCTGTCACTGCGCGTCCATGGTCGGCGCGCACCATTGGTGTCAGCGCGGGCCGCATCCAACCGTGGGGGATGGCTGCGGAAGCGCGATCGCACCTCGATGGGGGTCGGGAGTGCGAAGGCCGGGCGACCCTGGGTGGGGGCGCCCGTGCCACTCACGCCGGGATTCGCGGCGTCCGCTCCCGGGCGGGCGCCGCGGCTCTCGGCGTTCTGCGTGGGTCGACCGCCCTGCCCCGCCCCGTTCCGCTCCGGACGGATTTCCGGAATTCCGGCGGATTGTTCCGGGGAAATCAGGGGACCGCGGTCGCGCGCCGCCCGGCCCGCCCCTTTGGCACCAGTTCGGGCGAAGCGGCCCGCGCGGCGGCCGTCGCTCCGTACCCTCATGTGAAGAAGGTGTGGGGACACCGGTCTTTTCCAGGGGGTTTCTTCGTCATGCGCGTCGTCATCGCAGGTCAGGGCTATGTCGGACTCCCGCTCGCGGTCCGCGCCGCCGAGGTGGGCCACCGCGTCGTCGGGTACGACGTGGACGAGCGCCGGATCAAGCGGCTCGCGGTCGGCGAGTCGTACGTTGAGGACATTCCCGGGGAGCGGCTGCGCCCGCTGCTCGACGGCGGGGCGTACCTGCCCTCCGCCGACCCCGCCGACGTCGCGGGGTTCGACGTCGCGGTGATCACCGTCCCGACGCCGCTGCGGGAAGGGGTGCCGGACCTCTCGTACATCGAGGCGTCCGCGAAACTGCTGGGCCGGCACCTGAAGCCCGGCGCGACGGTGGTGCTGGAGTCCACCACCTACCCGGGCACCACCGAGGAACTGCTCGCCCCGCTGCTGGAGGCCGGCTCCGGGCTGCGGGCCGGCACCGACTTCCACCTCGGCTACAGCCCCGAGCGGATCGACCCCGGCAACCCGGTGTGGAAGCTGGAGAACACCCCGAAGGTCGTCTCCGGGACCACCCCCGAGGGCCTGGCCGCCGTCTCCGACTTCTACGGGCAGCTGGTCGAACGGACCGTCCCGGTCTCCTCCTGCAAGGAGGCCGAACTCACCAAGCTGCTGGAGAACACCTTCCGGCACGTGAACATCGCCCTGGTCAACGAGCTGGCGATGTTCGCCCACGACCTCGGCATCGACGTCTGGGAGGCCATCGACGCGGCCTCCACCAAACCTTTCGGCTTCCTGCGCTTCACCCCCGGCCCGGGCGTCGGCGGCCACTGCCTGCCGATCGACCCCTCGTACCTGTCCTGGCGGGTCGAACGCGCCCTCGGCCAGTCCTTCCGGTTCGTCGAGCTCGCCAACGACGTCAACAGCCACATGCCGGACTACGTGGTGCGCCGCCTCACCGAGGCGCTCAACCAGCGCCGCCGCAGCGTCAACGGCTCGCGCGTGCTGGTCCTCGGCCTGGCCTACAAGGCCAACACCGGCGACGCCCGGGAGACCCCGGCGGCCCGGATCGTCGACCTGCTCACCCGCCAGGGCGCGGAGGTCCGCGCCGCCGACCCGCACGTGGTGGCCGGCGTCCACGTCGCCGAACCCCGCATCCCCGGCCAGCGCACCCCCGCCCACGAGGGCGGCCCGCTCGCCGCCGTCCACCGCGTCGAGGCCACCCCCGAGGAACTGGCCGCCGCCGACGCCGTCGTCCTGCTCGCCGACCACGACGAGTTCGACTACGACGCCATCACCGCCCACGCCCGCTACGTCCTCGACTGCCGCCGCCGCCTGACGGGGGCGGCGGTCGAGATCCTGTAGGGCCCACGAGAGCACCACCAGGGGCTCGGGGGACGGCGAGGCCCGGTCTGCTCACGGTTCACTGCCGTGGCGCGCATCTGCTTCCGGTTCGGTCACGGACACGCAGCAGCACGGACCTCCGACGGGCTCCGGCCACCGGCAGCATCGACTCGCCGTTCCCCGAGCCCCTGAGGGGGCTCTCTGACGGGGCTCTCTGACGGGGCTCTCTGGCGGGGTTCTCAGCCCCGGCGCTGGATGCGGTTGCGGTCCGGGCGGGTGTCGTGGTCGATGCCGTCGTCGACGATGACGATCTTGGGGACGATGCGGTCCTCGACCGTGGCGTCCGGCTTCGGCTCGGGCTTGGCGTCCGGCTTCGGCTCGGGCTTGGTCTCCGGCTTCGGGGGCAGCGGGGCCTTGCTCAGGTCGGCGGGGGCGGCTGCGGGCGCGGGCGGGGCGGAGGGCTTGCGGGGGTCGTCCTGCTCGGGCTTGACCGGGCCGAGGACGGTGGTGGGCTGGTCGGTGGCGGGGGGCTTGGTGAGGTCGGCCTTCTTGGCGGCGACGGCCTCGGCCGCGTCCTCCGGGTCCTCGATGGCGCCGACGGCGGCGCCGGTGAGGGAGGCGAGGGTGCCCTTGATGTGGTCGAGGTGGGTCTGGACCTTGTCGAGGCGCTTGGTGAAGTCGGCCTGTTCGCGCTCGCTGGCGGCCCTGATCCGGTCGGCCTTCTCCTTCGCGGCGGCGAGCGCCGCGTCCGCCTTGGCCTGGGCGTCGCCGTCGAGGCGGCGGGCCTCGTCGAGCATCGCCTCGCGGTGCTGCTCGGCCTCCTTGACCCGGGCGTCGGCCGCGGCGGTGACCTTGGCCACGGCGGCGTCGGCGGCGGCCTCGGCGGCGGCGAAGTCCTCGTCGGCCTTGCGGCGGCGCTCGGCGAGGGCGCTCTCGGACTGCTCGGAGGCGTTGGCCGCGGCGACCCGGACCCGGGCGGCGTGGCCGGTCGCGGCGTGGACGAGGGCGCGGCACTCGGCGTCGGCCTCGGCGCGGATGCGCTCGGCCTCGGCGCGGCTGCGCTCGTCGGTGCGGCGGACGAACTGGTCGGTCTCCTCGCGCAGCTTGGCGGCGAAGTCCTTCGCCGCCTTGGCGGCGGCCTCGCCGGCCTCGTGGGCGGCGTCGCGGGCGTCCTCGCCGGAGCGCTTGGCCTTGGCGTGGACGGCGTCGGCCTCGTTGAGGGCGATGCCGAGCAGGGCGGCGGCCTGGTCGCTGAGTTCGGCGAAGTCGGGGTCGGGGGCGTCCTCGGCGGCCCGCTTGATGTCGGCGAGGCGCTTCTCCATCTCGCGCAGGCCGCCGCCGAGGACGCTGAGCCGTTCCCAGGCTTCGTCGCGTTCGCGGCTGAGCGCGGTGACGGCCGCGTCGACCTGCTCGGGCGCGTAGCCGCGCCGGGACGGGGTGAAGCCGTACTGGGACACGGCGTCGCTCATTTCGGCTGTTCTCCTCGTGCTCGCGGGCTGCGCGGCCCCGCCGGGTTTGCCTGGTGCAGGTGGGGCGGACGAACCGTCCCATTGACCTATTTTGCGCAGATACGAACGCAAACCAAACAGGGGGCTGCCGCACGGCCGGAGGAACCGGCCGCGCGGCGCGGGGTCGCTACCGGGTCACAGCAGACCGTCCCAGAGCTGTTCGACCAGGACCGCCCACCAGCTCTCGGGGGTGTGCACGGCGGCCGGGTCGACGGCCATCAGCTGGGCCTGGAGGTCGGTGGTCCAGCGCCCGGCCTGCTCGGGGTTGAGGCCGTAGCGCAGCCGCCACATCCGGGCCAGCACGGCCAGGCAGCCGATGAACTCGGGGACGCCGGAGTTGACGAAGCGCGGCGGCTCGGCCGGGTTCTCGATGTCGACGGCGACCACCGCGGCGGTGCCGTACTGGACGCACAGCTGGCGGCCGTAGTCGTTGCCGAGGACCAGGTAGCCACCGAAGTCCGGGCCGGGCGGCAGGCCGCGTTCGGCGGCGAGCTCGGCCAGCGTCGGGATCGGGCGGCCCTCCTGGGCCTGGGCCCAGAAGAACGGCGCGAAATCGCGCGGCAGGCCGACCCACATCAGCATCTGGGCGACCGGCTCCGGCACGCCCTGGCGGGCCACCGCGCGCTGCTCGAACCGGAACATCGAGGGGCCGAACATGCCGCCGAGCTCCGCCGCGAGCTGCTGCGGCGGCGCGGGCGGCTGCTGCGGGACGGTGCCGGGCGCGGGCAGCGGCACCCGGACGGTGCGCGGGCGCGGCGGCGCGGACACCAGCTGGTGCATCTGCTCGACGTGCTCGCTGAGCACGTTCATGCCGGCCTGCCGGGCGGCGGCGTCCCGGCCGTACGGGGCGGTGTGGCTGATCCGGGCGTTCGGCCAGGAGGACCGGACCATCCGGGCGCAGTAGCCGCCGGGCAGGTCGCACAGCTCCAGGTCGGTGTGCACCTCCAGCACCTGGTCGGCCGGCACGCCGAGGCGGCGCAGCTCCTGGAGGGCCTTCCACTCGGGGTGCGGGGTGCCGAACTCGGAGGTCATCACCAGGCTCAGCTCGGAGCCGTCGGGGCCCCGGTAGTTGACCACCGCGGTGGTGCCGGGGCCGACCGTGGGCGGGCGCCGCCCCCACGGGGGACGGCGACCGAGGCACCGGGGATGTACCGGTGAGCCC
>NZ_JBSGET010000123.1:0-26050 GCF_053603035.1 Kitasatospora sp. NPDC004272
GCACGCACTCTCGCCGCACCGGCCGAAAACCCGAGTACATCCAGTACGAGGGCTTCCGTCCGGCACGCCGACAGCACGCACCGGACGCCGCTCCTGCACGGCAAAGGTCGCCTGACGCGGCACTAGCGGCGGACCCGCGGTCCGCGGTCCGTCGGTTCCACCGGCATGCCCGCGCCGGCGGGGCGACCGGCACGACCGACACCCACCTGTCCGGCCGCAGTGCGGTCGGCGACGACGAGAGTGACGGAAAGACACTGATGGAAGAGACCAGGTCGGCGACCGCGCCCGACATCGACCTCCACACCGACCGCATCGACGGCATCGACGGCACCGGCCCGACACCGGTCGTCGAGGAGGCCGACGGCGGGCAGCCCGGCCTGCTCGCCCTGGGGTCCACGCTGGCGCTGGGCGCCGTCCTCGCCCTGCTGAGCACGACGATCGTCGCGGTCGGCACGGGCAGGCTGTCCGAGGAGTTCTCCAGCCCGCTCTCCACCGTCCAGTGGGTCAGCACCGGTTACCTGCTGGCACTGGCCGTGGCCATCCCGGTGGCGGGCTGGGCGATGGAACGCTTCGGCTCGAAGGCCCTGTGGCAGGCCGCCCTGGCGGTCTACACCGTCGGTTGCGCGGCGGCCGCCCTCGCGCCCTCGATCGGCGTGCTGATCGGCGCCCGGGTCGTCCAGGGCTTCGGCGCGGCCATGTTCGAGCCGATCATGCTGACCCTGCTGGCCACCGCGGCCGGTCCGAAGCGGGCCACCACGGTGATGAGCCTCGTCCAGATCCCGATCACGCTGGCCCCGGTCTTCGGCCCGATGGTCGGCGGCCTGCTGATCGACCACCTGACCTGGCAGTGGCTGTTCTGGTTCAACGTGCCGCTCGGCCTGCTCTGCGCCGTGACGGCGCACTTCGTGCTGCCCGCCGACCCGCCGCGCCCCGAGCGGGCCGCCTCCCGGCTCGACGTCACCGGGCTGGCCCTGCTGCCGCCGGGCCTCGCCGCCCTGCTGCTCGGGTTCTCCCGGATGGCGGACAGCGGCGGCACCGGCTCGGCCGCGGTCTGGCTGCCGCTGCTGGTCGGCGTCGCCATGGTCGCCGGGTACGTCGTGCACGCCCTGCGCACCGCCGACGTCCCGCTGGTCGACGTCCGGCTGTTCACCACCGGCCGGTTCGGCGCCTCGGTGGCGGGCGCCTTCCTGTTCGGCGCCTCGGTCTACGGCGCGATGTTCCTGCTGCCGCTCTTCTTCCAGCAGGCCGGCGGCCGCAGCGCCTGGGAATCCGGGCTGCTGCTGGCCCCGCAGGGCGTCGGCACCGTGCTGGTCCTGCCGGTGGTGGGCCGGCTCGCGGCCCGGTTCGGACCGCGCACGGTGGTCCTGGCCGGCATGGTGGTCTCGGTGCTCGGCACCGTCGCCTACACCCAGGCCGATCCGGGCAAGGACACCGCGCTGCTGGTCGTCTCGCTGCTGGTCCGGGGCGTCGGCCTCGGCACCACGCTGGCCCCGGCGCTGTCCGCCGGCTTCGGTGCGGTGGCGCCGGAGCACACCGGCCGGGCCGCCTCCGCCCTGATCGCCTCCATCCAGCTCGGCGGGTCGGCGGGCACCGCCCTGCTCGCGGTGGTGGTCCAGCAGCAGATCACCGACCGGCTCGGCGCGGGCGGCACCGGCGCCTCGGCGGCCACCTCGCCCGAACTCGCGGCGCCCCTGACGGCCGCCTTCGCCACCGCGTTCTGGTGGACGCTCGGCATCTGCGCGCTGGGTGCGGTCGCCGCGCTCTTCCTGCCCGGCTCGGAGCGCGGCACCGGAGCCGGGGCCGAAGTCTGAGCCGGAGCCGAAGTCTGGGCCGAGTCCGGAGCCGAAGTCTGGGCCGGGGCCGGGGCCGGGGCGAGCGTCCTGGCCCGCCCTGGGCCCGACGGAGCCGGACCGACCCGCTTCGCCGGACGGCCGGACCGCCCCGCCTCAGGGGAGTTCGACCGGGTGGTACGGCCGCTGGTCGCGGCGGAGGTCGAGGGCCTGGCCGACGAGCTGACAGGCGATGCCGTGCCGGCTCAGCGCCCGGGCGGATTCGTTCCGGGCGGGCACTTTCCCGGTCGGCCCGGGCGCGGGCTCCGGCACCGCGCCACCGGCCGCTGGCCGCGGTTGCCGGTGGGGCGGTGCCGGAGGGGGCGGGTTCAGCTCGCGGTGCAGGTGAGCGTCGGTGCGGTGTTGGTGCCGGTGCGGGTGCCCTGGAAGCCGAAGGAGGCGCTGCCTCCCGCGGCGACGGAGCCGTTGTAGCCCATGTTGACGGCGGAGACCGACGCTCCGGTCTGGGTGGCGGTGGCGTTCCAGGCGTTGGTGACCTTCTGGTCGCCGCCGTAGGTCCAGGTGACCTTCCAGGAGGTGATCGCGGCGGTGCCGGCCTTGACCTTCACGTCGGCGGTGAAGCCGCTGCCCCAGTCGCTGGTGACGGTGTAGGTCGCGGTGCACCCCTTGTCGCCCGGCACGGTGGTGCCGGTGGTGGTGACGGTGACCGGGGCGGAGGCGGCGGAGGTGTTGCCGGCGGCGTCGCGGGCCTTGACGGTGTAGCCGTAGGCGGTGCCGGGGGTCAGGCCGGTGTCCGTGTACGAGGTGCCGGTGACGGCGGCGACCTTGCTGCCGCCGCGGTAGACGTCGTAGCCGGTGACCCCGGTGTCGTCGGTCGAGGCGGTCCAGGACAGCGTCACGGTGGCGGCCGTCGCGGTGCCCTTCAGGCCGGTGGGCGCGGTGGGCGCGGTCGTGTCGCCGCCCGTGCTGCCGCCGGTGTGCTTGAAGTCGCCGAGTTCGTCGAGGGTGATGACGTACGGGTCGTCGTACACCCGCTTGAGGAAGTCCAGCGAGTTGTTGTTGCCGTCCTGCTCGAAGCCGGACCAGGCCACGAAGTACGACCAGTCGGCCCGGTAGGCGCGCAGCAGGTCGGGGTCCGGGACGGTGCCGACCTCCGACAGGGCGGCGACCTTGGTGTCGCCGGTCAGCGCCAGTTCGCGGTCGTAGGTGAGGGCCACCGGGCCGTGGTCGCCGGCGGTGGGGTAGGAGTCGGCGCTGACCATGTCGACCACGTCGTCACCGGGGTACCAGGCCGGGTCCACGGAGTTCCACTGCCAGATCAGGTTGTGGATGCCGTCGACCTTGGTGAGCCGGTCGTGCACCAGCCGGTAGAGGGCCTTGGCCGACTCCGGTCCCTTGGCGCCCCACCAGAACCATCCGCCCTCGGCCTCGTGCAGCGGCCGCCAGATGACCGGCACGCCCGCGTCCTGCAGGCGCTTGAGCTGGACGGAGATGGCGTCGATGTCGCGCAGCAGCAGCTTGTAGTCGTTCGAGGCCGGGTCGGCCAGGGCCGCCTGGACGTCGAAGGTGGTGGAGTCGGTGTAGAAGCCGCGCCACCACTCCTTGCCGGGCTGGTCGATCAGGCCGCTGGGGGCGTTCCAGTGCCAGCAGAAGGCGACGATGCCGCCGCGCTTGTCCCAGGCGATGGCGTTGTCGGTGTCCTGGCCGGTGGTGCCGCGCTCCACCCGGCTGGGGGTGTAGTCCATCATGTCCAGGCCCTCGACGGCCGGGGCCTTGCCGACGTTGGTCTCGATCCACTGCTCGTGGGCGGCGTCCTGCTGGCCGCTGAGGATGTTCTTGCCGTAGTTCGCCGTCAGGTACTTCATCAGCGACTTGGCCTCGGGCGTGGCCTGGGGGTCGGTCAGTTCGCCGGTGACGGCGTGCGGCGGGCGGGCCGGGGCCGGGGTGAGGGAGATCGAGTCGATCAGGTACCAGCCCCAGTCGTTGCTGATCGTCACGGTGTTGGTGCCGGCCTTGAGGAGCACGTTGCCGGCGGTGGCGTCCGCCCAGCTGGTGGTGGCGGGGAGCGAGACCTCCCCCACGCCGCCGCCGTTGACCAGCAGGTTCGCCTTCTTGTCGCCGTACGGCCCGGCGTAGCGGACCGACAGGCTGTAGAGGCCGCCGGGGCTGTCGGGCACGGTGACCGTCAGGCTGTCGCTCGACTGGTCGAAGCCCTCGACGTAGCCGGTGCCCTGGAAGCCGGTGACCGACGTGCCGACGGCGACGCCGTTCAGCGTGCCGTCCTCGGCCTGGTAGACCTGGGCCGTACCGGTCTCGGCCGCCTGGGCGGCGCCCGGTTGCAGGACCGCCGCCGCCGGGAGGGCGAGCGCGGCCGACAGCGCCAGGCCGAGCAGTCTGCTTCTGAACTGCGAGTGGGGGGACAAGGGGGGCCTCCGCGTTCCATGGTGGGGACAGTTGACCTGGGTCAACTGCATGGGAGCGCTCCCACGAAAGCGTGAGGTGACCTGGGTGTCAAGGCACCGGGTGGATGTCCGATCTCCGCCTACGCGGCGTCAAGTAACTTGCAGGGCCTCGGATTCGGGCCCACCGGTGCCGGGGGGAGGCCCGGCCGCGCGGAGCCGTGCGTGGAACTTTCACGCCCCGCGCGGGCGGGCCCGGAGCCCCTCCTCCCGGGCGGACCCGGAGCCCGTCCGCGCGGGCGGACCCGGAGCCCGCCCGCGCGGGCGGCGGTCAGGGGCAGTTCTCGTCGACCTTGTACTGGAGGGCCCTGGGGTAGTCGTGCCGGCTGAGGCGGACGCGGGCCAGGACCGGGGCGCGGTTGAGGTCGTTGTCGGGGTCGGCGAGGTCGGCGAGGAGGGAGTCGAGCTCGGCGTGGGTGCTGAGCTCGAAGCCGTGCATCGGGTCCTTCTCGGAGCCGAAGACCTCCGCCAGCTTCTCGTAGCGCCACGGGTGCAGCACGTTGTAGAAGTCGGCCCCGTCGGACGGCCTGCCCTTGTAGTAGCAGGGGCTGACCAGCATCTGCTCGATGCCGTAGAAGCCCTCGTTGTCGAGGACGAAGACCACCGGCCGCAGGTGGTGCCGGACGTGGGTGGACAGTTCCTGGCAGATCTCCTGGAAGGAGCCGTCGCCGACGAAGACCAGCGGGCGCTTGAGCGGTTGCTGCCGGCCCAGCGCCGCGCCGGTGGCCGCGCCGACGGAGTAGCCGATGGACAGCCAGCTGTTCTGCGCCAGGTAGCCGGCCCGTTCGGTGATCCGCAGGTTCATCGAGCCGAGCAGGGCGAACGCCGCGTCGGAGACCACCGTGAAGGGCGAGGGGGCCTGCGGGTCGCCGCCGGTGGCCTGGTGCTCCAGGAAGTGGTTGACGCGCTCGAAGAAGCCGTCGTAGGTCAGTTCGGTCCCGTCCGGGTGCGCGGAGCTCAGCGAGTCCAGGAACTCGGCGGTGGTGGCCGGGACGTCCAGGCCCGCCTCGCGGGCCAGCGCGAAGTGGTCGGCGGGGAACGTCCGGCCCGCCAGCGCGGTCTGCAACGCCGGGACGAAGTGGCCGAGTTGGACGTCCGGGAAGTACAGGGCGCCGACGCTGACGCCGCCGCGCGCCGCCACGATCCAGTCGTCGCCGATGGACTGCTCGCCGTTGAGGTTCTTGGACGTGGACCACGTCCCCAGGCCGATCCGGCAGCCCGCGTTCTTGAAGGTCTCGCGGATCTCCGGCAGGCTCGCCTTGCCGTTGTAGACGCCGGCGAACCGCGGATGCCGTTCGGAGACCACGGACTTGGCGCCCACCGTGGTGCAGAACTGCATCTCGGTGGCCTCGACGAACTCCAGCAGTTCCCGCTCCAGCCGGCGGCGCACGAGCTCCTCGCCCGCCCAGACGATCGGCGTGCCGAGCCTCGTGATCAGCTCCGCCGCCGCCGCGACGGCCTTGTCCAGGATCTCCTGGTTCCGCTCGGTGAACGGCCGCTCGTGCGCCCGGAGCCGGCCCTGCGGGGCGTCGCAGGGCGCGTGCCAGAGGTCCTCCATGACCTCCAGGTAGACCGGCTTGCGCTCGGTCAGGCAGGCGGTGATCGCGCTGTCGATCTGCGAGGGGGCCAACCCCGGGTTGGAGAGCACCTGCGCGTCCACCGTGACCTGCCGGTAGACCTCCAGGTTGCTCTCCCGACGCGGGCTCATGTGGGTGGTGAGCAGGCCCACCGCCTGGAAGTTGAGCCACTGCTCGTAGGACGGCGCCCCGTTGATCGCGATCAGCGGGACGTCCTCGACGTACGCGCCGCCGACCGCGTTGAGCAGGTTGAACGCGCCCACGCTGTACGTCACCGCCACGGCGGCGACGCCCTGTTCGGGCTGGTCGGCGCCGGCGTCGGCGAGCCGCACCCGGGCGTAGGCGTCGGCGGCGTAGCCGGCCCCCAGCTCGGTGGGGGTGCCGACCCAGCGCACCGCCGTGGTCTCCTGCATGATCGTCAGGAACGGGCCGAGCAGGTCGCCCGGCACGCCGAAGACGTGGCGGATGCCCAACTGCTCCAGCCTGGTCGCCAGGTAACGGCCGACCGTCCATTCGTCAGCGCTGCTCATCGGTGTGCTGCCTCCTCGTGGTTGTGCCGACAGGGCCCGACGTCCGGGGCGTCGCGGAAGCCCTCGTGCTCCGGGGCTCCCGGCGGGAGTCCGCCGCGCCGGACCGCGGGTGCCGTCCCGGCGGCCGAAGCGCCCGCGGCCCTGCTTCGCGCGGGCGCGGCCGTGGCTGTGTGCGCGCTCGACCGCTCGGGCTCCTCCGGTGCGGACGGAGCCGATCGCACGGTGTCATCGGCCCGGGGCCCAACGTAACCAGCCCGCCCCACTGCTGCCAGCGGACATCGGCCTTCCGAAGCCTTTCGGCGAGCCGATCGTGTGCCGTCGAACGAATTCCGGGCGGCCCGGTCGGCCATTCGGCGGGTCCGTTCCCGCGCGGTGGCGCCGGGCGGTGCGACGCGCCGGGCTCGGCCGGTGCCACGACCTCGGCGTCCAGCGCCCGCGCACGATCTCCTCGGGGGTCGGCGCCGCACCGCCGAGCGCCCGCACCCCTCGATCACGGCCGAGTGCGCGTCCTGGTCCCGGTTCGGCGGCGAGCCGGGCATCGCGCGGGGTGGCCGCCGACCGTCGCGCGTTCCGGCCGCCGGCAGAACTGACGTTCGGTCAACATCACTACACTGGCGCGGTTCCATTCGATCTGAGAACAGGACGAGTCATGCGCCGTAAGATCGCATCCACCCTGGCCGCCTTCGGCATCGCCGCAGCGGGCCTCACCGTGGGCGCCCCCACCGCGTCGGCCGGAGAGTGGGGTTGCGCGGGCAACGAGATCGACACCTACTCCGTGACGTACGGCTCCACCATGTACGGCGCCGTCCACCTCTACTACGACTCGTCCACCGGCAAGAACTGCGCCGTCACCGTCGCCACCAGTGCGGGCGGGTACGGGGTGGCCAAGTACATGTCGGTGATGCTCGCCCGCTGTACCCAGACCTCCCCGTCCTCCACCTGCAGCCTCGACGACGTGAAGGTCGACGCGGACACCTACAAGTACTACGCGGGGCCGGTCTCGCTGTCGGCGGCCGGCCACTGCATCAGCGTCAGGGGCCGGGTCACGTACAACGGCCACGAGGCGGCCGGCAGCACCTACGGCGGGGTCCACTGCGGCTGACCGCTCGCACCCGTCCCGCGTCAGGTCCGGTTCCCGGCGCCGAGTGACACGACCCGCGGGGCGGGTGCGGTGAACGCCCCGGCGGGCGGCCGACGGCGAAGCACGACCGATCCGCGGGAGGCGCGGTTCCGAATCCGGGGAGCAGACGACACCGAGGCCGCGTCCCGGCCCCGCCCGGCGGAGGGGAACCATGAACACCGAACCCACGACCCGTAGCACCCCGGTACCGGGACAGCGGAGAGCGGCGCGGACGAGCGCCGCCGAGGTGCTCGAACCCGTCCTGCACGAGGTGTTCGCCGGCCCGCCGCCCTTCGGCCTGCGCCTGTGGGACGGTTCGACGACGGGTCCGGCGGACGGGCCGCGGGTGCTGGTCCGGCACCGTCGGGCGCTGCGCAGGCTGCTGTGGCAGCCGGGCGAACTCGGCCTGGCCGACGCCTGGATCAGCGGGGAGCTCGACGTCGAGGGCGACCTCGCCGAGGCGCTGTCCGACGTCCGGCAGGGCCTCGCCGGTCGGACGGTCGGGCGCCCGGCCCTCCGCGACTGGCCGGCGCTGCTGGCCGCGGCCGCCCGGCTCGGCCTGGTCGGGCCGCCGCCGCCCCGCCCCGGCGGCCGGGCGAAGGTCCGCGGCGCCCTGCACAGCCGGGGCCGCGACCGGGCGGTGATCAGCCACCACTACGACCTGTCGAACGAGTTCTACGCCCTGCTGCTCGGACCGGCGATGGCCTACTCGTGCGCCTACTACACCTCGGACGACCAGCCCCTGCAGGCCGCCCAGGAAGCCAAGTTCGACCTGATCTGCCGCAAGCTCGACCTGCGCCCCGGCGCCCGCCTGCTCGACATCGGCTGCGGCTGGGGCGCGCTCGCCCGGCACGCCGCCCGCCACCACGGCGCCCGGGTCACCGCCGTCACCCTCTCCGCTCGCCAGCACGAACACGCCCGCGCCCTGGTGGCCGAGGCCGGGGTCGCGGACCTGGTCGACGTCCGCCGCTGCGACTACCGGGAGATCGCCGCGGACGCCTACGACGCCGTCAGCTGCGTGGAGATGGGCGAACACGTCGGCAGGGACCAGTACCCCGACTTCGCCGCCCGCCTGCACGGGCTGCTGCGCCCCGGCGGCCGGCTCCTGGTCCAGCAGATGTCGCGCGGGGCCGCCGCCCCCGGCGGCGGTGCGTTCATCGAGGCGTACATCGCCCCCGACATGCACATGCGCCCGCTCGGGCAGACCGTCGACCTGATCGAGGCGGCCGGCCTGGAGGTGCTGCACGCCGAGGCGATGCGCCCGCACTACGCCCGCACCATCGACGCCTGGCGGGCCAACCTGAGCCAGCACCGGGACCGCTTCGACGCCCTGGTCGGCCGGCCCACGGTGCGGCTGTGGGAGCTCTACCTGGCCGGGAGTTCGCTGGCCTTCGCCGAGGGACGGATGGGCGTCGACCAGCTCCTCGCCCGCCGCCCCGGCGATGCCGAGGAGACCGTCAGGCCCGCAGATTGGAACGGGAACTGACGCCCCGACAGCCGCTCCGGACGCGAACCGGTGCGCAGACCGCCGAGAAGAAGAGTCCCATGCCCGCGCACGCCGCCCACCTCCCCGCCGACACCCGGTCCGTGCTGCTCGTCCTGCACGGAGGCAGGGCGGAGAGCCTCGCCCGCCAGCCCCGCCTGGGGCTGGCCAGGCTCCGGATGCGGGCCTTCGGCGCGGCGGTCCGCCGGCTGGCCGCCGACCCGCCGCTCACGGTGGTCGAGGTGAAGTACCGCTACCGGGGCTGGAACGGCGGCCACGCGCACCCCGCCGCCGATGCGCGCCGGGCCCTGCGGGAGATCGCGTCCCGGGCGCCCGGGGCGAAGGTCGTGCTGCTCGGGCACTCCATGGGCGGACGGGCGGCGCTCGCCGTCGCCGGCCACCCCCAGGTGCTCGGCGCCGTCCTGCTGGCGCCGTGGTGCCAACCCGCCGACCCGGTGGAACACCTGCGCGGCAGACGCCTCGCCGTCCTCCACGACCCGTCCGACCGCGTCACCAGCGCGGAGGGCTCCCGCGCCTTCGCGGCCCGGGCCCGGCGTGCGGGAGCCGACGTGCGGTTCGTCGCGATGCCCCGCGGCGGGCACGCCATGATCAGCGGCGCCGGCGCCTGGCAGCGCCTGGCGGCCCGCTCGGTCACGGCGATCCTCGCGGGGGAGCCGCTGCCGGACCTCCCCCCGGACACGCCGTGACGCCACCGGCCGCGGAGCCTGGGCCTGGGCCTGGATCTGAGCCGGGAGCCGGGCCCGGGCATTGCGTGACGTGACCCGGTCTCGAACGGGCGGGGACGGGACCCGTGGTGCCAGCCGGAGGGTCCCGTCCCCGCGGTGCGCGAGATGGCCGACCCTGGCTTCGCGCACACCCGGCATTCGCGGGGGGACGCGCATCGGCTTGGTGCCGGTCGACGACGTTCACCCGATCGGCTCAACGGGGGGTGCGCAGGGCCTGGTCAGAGGTGGGCCGGGTCGCCGCCGAGGCGGGTGTAGAGCTGCTGCCAGGCGCGGTCCGTGGCGGTGGGCGGCTTCCCGTCGCAGTAGGGGGTGCGGCCGTTGGCGGTGTAGTAGCGCATCACCTCCAGCACCGCGACGGTGTCGGCGTCCCGGCCCGCGGTGTAGCGGTCGGCGGGCTCGTGGGACTGGTGGACGAGGCAGGTGGGGGAGGGGGTGGCGGGCTGGGGGTCGAGGTCGCCCCGGGGCGGGCCGGCGCATCCGGCCAGGAACAGGACCGGTGCGGCCGAGAGGACGAGCAGTCGGGCGATCGCCGCCGGACGAGTGGACACGGGCGTTCTCCTGGGACGGCGTCAGAGGGCGGACGGCAGGCTGCGCAGCACCATGCCCGTACCGACGGCGAGGACCAGCAGCGCGGTCAGCACGGCGCCGTAGGGGGCCAGCACGCGCAGCCGGGCGAGCGCCGGGCGGGTGGCGAGCGGGCCCAGTCGGTGGCCGAGTCCGACCAGCAGCAGGCCGGCTCCGGTCAGGGTGGCGGCCATGCCGACTCCGTAGGCGAGCACCAGGGTCACGCCGAAGACCGTCCGGCCGAGGGCGACGGCGCCGAGCAGCACCAGCAGTGCGGAGGGACTCGGCACCAGGCCGCCGGCGACGCCCAGTCCGATCAGCCGGCGCCGGTCCGTTCGGGCGGCCCGGCCGTGGCCGTGGTGGTGACCGAGCGGGCCGTGGTGGTGACCGAGCGGGCCGTGGTGGTGCCCGTGCCCGTGCCCGTGGTCATGGCCGTGCCCGTGGTCGTGGTCGTGGCCGTGCTCGTGGTCGTGTTCGTGCTGTTCGTCGTCATCGTGCCGGGGGTGGTGAGGACGGTGGGGGCCGGTGTGGGCGGCGGCGGAGTGGACGGCCGCCCCGACGGGGACGGGCCGCGCTTCGAGCCTGCGCCGGTCGACGCTCTCCGTGGCCGGGGCGCTCCCGCTCCGGTCGCGCCGGGAGCGCAGGGCGTCCCGCAGGAGCAGTGCGCCGACGAGCAGGACGAGCGCGCCGCTGACGGTGCCCAGGCGGGCCAGCAGGCGGTCGCCCGCGAGGGAGGAGAAGGCGGTGAGCAGCAGGCCGGTGGCCAGTACGCCGGCGGTGTGGGTGAGGGTGACGGTGGCGCCGACGGTGAGCGCGTCGCGCGGTCGGCCGCGTTTCCCGGCCAGGTAGGCGGCCATGACGGTCTTGCCGTGCCCGGGGAGCAGGGCGTGGCCCGCGCCGAGGACGATCGAGAGCAGGACGGCGAGCAGGCCGAGCGGCAGGGTCAGGTGGCGGGCGGTGCCGAGCGCGGTGAGCCGGGCTTCGAGGGCGGCCAGCCGGCTGTCCGTGCGGCCGGCCGTCACCGCCCCGCTCCGTGCGGCGGGCCCGGTGCCGGTGCCGGGTCGGGCGTGGAAGGTCGCGGCGGTGACGCCTTCGGGGGCGTCGAGCAAGTCCCGCGGGTAGTCGCGCAGTTCGTGGCTGACGGACTCGGCGGGGACGTCGGAGCGGTCGAGGACGGCGCCGTCGCCCCGGACGGTGATCTCGTTCCAGCCGACCCGGCTGGGGTCGGCACCGGTCTCGATCCGGAAGTCCGCGCCGTCCCGGGCGAGTTGACGCTCGGCGTGCAGGCGGCATTCGAGACGGCCGGTGCGCAGTCCGGCCGCACCGTCCTGGTAGTCGAACGCGGCCGAGGCGACCGTCCAGGCGAGGACGGTGCCGTCGGTGGTGAGCCGGATCCGGTGGGCGGCTTCGTCGCACCGGCCGGTCGCCCAGGCGGCCCGTTCGGTGGCGCCGACGGTGCCGTCGCGGTCGGTGTCGGCGGCGGGCTGCTCCTGGAGGGTGGGGATCTCGGCCAGGTCGGTGACGGCGAGGGCTTCGACGCCCCCGGCCCCGACGGTGAGTCCGAGGTAGTGGTTGACCGAGAAGTTGCCGAGCGGGTGGGCCCGGGCGGCGGGCGCGGCCAGGGCGGTGAGGGCGAGGGCCGCGGCGAGCGCGGCCCCGGCACGGGTCAGGGTGTGGTGGACTGCCACGCGGTGCCTCCGGAGTGCGGAACGGCGGTGGGCGCGGGTGCCCCGTGCGGGCTGGCGGCGCGGCAGGGTTTCGGCGCTGGTGCCCGCACACTGTCTCGGCCGTCCGTCCACGGTGTCCACCGGCGCGGCCGCCCCGTCCGGCCGGACGGGTGACCGCGCTGGGCCGCAAGGGTGATCGCGGCACGCCAGGAGCCCGTTCGCGGCGAACCACGTCCGAGGGCGGAGGACAGTACGTGTCGGCCGACCCGCCGCACGACATCCGTACGTCCCGCATCCGCCACGGATGCGAACGACCGTTCCTGACAAGGAAATCGGAGACTCCTTGATGAGCCTTCTTCGTCGATCCACGGGTCGCGGCTCCGCCGCCCGCACGGCCGCGGTCCTCACCGCCCTCGCCCTCGGCATGGCCGGCACCACCCTGCTCGGCACCGGCGCCGGGACGTCCTCGGCGTCCAGCCACCGCGAGGCGCCGCTGATCGCCGCCGACCCGCAGGTCGACAACACCGACGTGTACGCCTTCACCAGCCCCGACAACCCCGACACGGTCACCCTGATCGCCAACTGGCTGCCGTTCCAGGAGCCCAACGGCGGACCGAACTTCTACCCGTGGGCGGACGGCGCGCACTACGACGTCAACATCGACTCGCAGGGCACCGGGCACCCCGACCTGACCTACCGCTGGACCTTCCACACCGAGGACCTGCGCGGCACCGACACCTTCCTCTACGACAAGGGCCCGGTGAACAACCTCACCGACGACACCCTGCGCTTGCGCCAGTACTACACGCTCCAGGAGCTCCACCCGAACTGCGACCCGGTGACCCTGGTCGAACACGGCCAGGTCGCCCCGTCCGACACCGGCCGGGCCTCGATGCCCGACTACGGGCGGCTGCGGCAGCAGGCCACCGTCCAACTCCCGGGCGGCGGACAGACGGTGGCCACCCAGGCCGCCGACCCGTTCTTCCTCGACCTGCGGGTCTTCGACCTGCTGTACGGCGGCAACCTCTCCGAGGTCGGCCAGAACACCCTGGCCGGCTACAACGTCAACTCCGTCGCCCTGCAGATCCCCAAGAGCCGCCTCGCCTACAAGGGCGACCCCGCCCGCAACCCCGTCATCGGCGTCTGGTCGAGCACCGAGAAGCAGAGCATGAGGCTCAGCCCCGGCAAGGCCGACCCGGTCGGCGACTACGTGCAGGTCTCCCGGCTGGGCAACCCGCTGGTCAACGAGGTCGTCGTCCCGGCCGGGCTGAAGGACGCGTTCAACGCGCTGCCCCCGTCCGAGGACCACAACCAGCCCGCCGTGGTCGCCAAGGTCCTCGACCCCGAGGTGCCCAAGCTCGTCCAGGCGATCTACGGCCTGCCCGCGCCCGCCGCGCCGCGCACCGACCTGCAGGAGATCTTCCTCACCGGCATCGCCAAGGCCGCGAACGGCCCGCTCGCCGTCGACCTCAACTCCCAGCTGATGAACCGGGACATCGACCCGAACCGGTTCGTCCCCGCCGAGGAGCTGCGGCTGAACATGTCCACCCCGGTGACCCCGAAGCCGGACCGCCTCGGCGTCCTCAACGGCGACTTCCAGGGCTTCCCCAACGGCCGCCGCCTCGGCGACGACGTCGTCGACATCGCCCTGCAGGTCGTCGAGGGCGCCACCCCCGGCAAGTTCGTCCAGGCCCTCGCCGCCGGCGACAAGGTCAACGGGCCCGGCAAGCCGTTCGCCGCGACCTTCCCGTACCTGGCCCTGCCCTACGACAAGGCCGTCAACCAGAAGTGACCACCCGTGCGGCGGCCCCGGCCCGGGGCCGCCGCCGGCCGCGCCGCCGACCGAGGAACCAACTCCCGTGCGCCGTCTCCCCCTCGTCCTCGCCACCGCCCTGGTGTGCGGCGCCCTCGCCGCGGCCGGCGGGCTGACCAGCCCGCCGCCCCCGGCCCCCACGGTGCCCGCCCGTCCGAGCGCACCTCCGCCGGGCGGCGCCCTCGCCGCCGCGATCAGTACCGACCGGCAGCACCTCCGGGCCCGCCCCGACGACGCCGCGGCCTGGGCCCGGCTCGGTGGCGAGTACGTCGAACAGGCCCGGCTGACCGCCGACGCCTCGTACTACCCGAAGGCCGACGAGGCCCTGCACCGCTCGCTCACCCTCGCCCCCACCGGCAACACCGACGCACTCACCGGCCTCGGCGCCCTCGCCAACGCCCGCCACCTGTTCGCCGAAGCCGCCGACCACGCGCAGCGCGCCCTCGACAGCGCGCCGCTGCACTGGCAGGCGTGGGCCGTCCTCACCGACGCCCGCACCCAGCTCGGCGACGACACCGGCGCCACCGACGCCGCCCAGCACCTGCTCGACCTGCACCCGGGCACCGCGTCCTTCACCCGCGCCGCCTACGACCTCGAACAGCACGGCCGCCCCGAAGACGCCCGCACCGCCCTGCAACGCGCCCTCGCCGACGCCTACGACCCCGCCGACAAGGCGTTCTGCCACTACCAGATCGCCGAACTCGACCGGAACGCCGGCCGCACCGCCGACGCCCTCGACGGCTACCGGCGCGCCCTGGCCGCCGACCCCGCCCACACCGCCGCCCTGGCCGGACAGGCCCGGGCCGAGGCCGCCCTCGGCCGCACCGACGAGGCCCTCACCCACTACGCGCAGGCCGCCGCGAAGGTGCCGCTGCCCCAGTACCTCCTCGAACTCGGCGAACTCCACGAATCCCTCGGTCACACCGCGCAGGCCGCCGAGCAGTACCGGCTGCTGCGCGCCGAAGCCGACCTCGCCGCCGCGAACGGCGTCGTCGACGACCTGACGCTCGGCCAGTTCGAGGCCGACCACGGCGACCCCGCCACGGCCGTCCGGCTGCTGCGCGCCGAGTGGGACCGCCGCCACCAGGTCCTGGTCGCCGACGCCCTCGCCTGGGCCCTGCACCGCACCGGCGCCGACCGCGAAGCCCTCGACCACGCCGAATTCGCCCTCGCCCACGGCTGGCGCAACGCCCTGTTCCACTACCACCGCGGCGAGATCGAGCGCGCCCTCGGCCGGACCGCCGAGGCCCGCACCGACCTGTCGCAGGCCCTGGACACCGACCCGCGGTTCAACCCCCTCCAGGCACCGCTCGCCCGCTCCGCCCTGGCCGCGCTGGACGCCCGGTAGGAAGAGGGTCCCGCCTCACCCGGGACACGGCGGAGGCGCACCGCGCCACCCTGCCCGCGATGCGGTCCGGCGCCGTCGACCTGACCGGTGCGGGCAAGCCCGCCATCACCGGCGTGCCGCTGTCCAACCAGCCCGCCACCCTGGAGGCCCTCGGCAAGGCGACCACCGTCGGCGACGTCGCCAAGCTCGCCCTCCAGTTGGAGGACCAGGCCGCGCAGACCTACCTCTTCGCGACCCACCACCTCACCAGCCCCGGCGGCATCGCCACGGCGGCCACCATCGCCCCCGTCGAGGCCGTGCACGCCGCCATCCTCACCTACGTGCTGGGCCAGCACCCCGTTCCCGACGGCTTCCTGACCACCGACAAGGCCGCCGACCCGGCCCTGCTCACCGTCTGAGGAACGGGCGCGGGCCGGGACCGGGAGCCGACCCCACGACCGTCCCGGTACCGCCCCCGCCGCCGGCGTCCGCGGGGGCGGGGCGGGCCGGTCCGGCGGATCAGACCGACAGGTCCTCCAGGCCGCGGGCGGTGACCAGGCGGGCGGCGCCGTCGGAGAGCTGGTAGGACAGGCCCACCACGGCGGTGCGTCCCGCCGCGACGGCGTCGGCCAGCACCCGGGAGCGCTCCAGCAGCACGTCGACGGTCTGCTCCACGTGGACGTCGATGAAGTCGTGGTCGCCGGTGCGCCCGGCGCTGCGCGCCGCCAGCACGCTGGGGGTGACGCGTTCGACCAGGTCGCGGACGTACCCGTGGTAGGCGGCGCCCTCCTCCACCGCTCCCCGGGCCGCGGCGACCGCCCCGCAGGAGTCGTGGCCGAGGACGACGACCAGCGGGCAGTCGAGCAGGGCGACCCCGTACTCGATGCTGCCCAGGGCCTCGGCGCCCAGGACGTGCCCGGCGGTGCGGACCACGAACAGGTCGCCCAGGCCGCGGTCGAAGATGATCTCGGCGGCGAGCCGGGAGTCCGAACAGCCCAGCAGGACCGCGAACGGACGCTGGGAGGGGGCGGTCTCGGCCCGCCGGGCGGCGTCCTGGTTGGGGTGCAGGGGAGTGCCGTCGGTGAAGCGGCGGTTGCCGGCGAGCAGGGCGGCGAAGGCGTCAGCAGCGGTCATCTGATCATCGGTCATGCCCGACAGCGTACGGTCGGCACGTCGACGCCTTCCTGCGGGGCCACCGGCCGGAAGCCGTCAAGCCGTCAGGGCGTCCGCCGGCAGGCCATCGGACGCACGGGGTCCGAGGGCGGGTGGTCCAGCGGCGGTCGGCGCGGGGCGGTGGCCGAGCGGTGCCGGTCGGAGGCGGCATGCGCAGGGGCGTACCGGGCAGAAGGCCGCCGGGCGCACCGGACGCGGACCGCACGCGGACCGTCCTGCGGCGGTGCCCCCGATCAGGCCCGCGCGGGCGCAGACGAACGGGGAGGATGAACGTCAGTGAAGGGTTTCCGGGGTTTCGTCCTGCGGGGCAACGTCGTCGACCTGGCCGTGGGCGTGGTGATCGGGGCGGCGTTCTCCGGCGTCGTGACCGCACTGGTCCGGGCCTTCCTCACCCCGCTGGTCGGCCTCGCCACCGGCGCGGTGGGCGACTTCAGCCGCCGGACCGTCAAGGTCCACGGGGTGGAGTTCCCGTACGGCGGGTTCATCGACGCCGCGATCACCCTCCTGCTCACCGCGCTGGTGCTCTACTTCGTGGTCGTGCTGCCGTTCAACAAGCTGCACGAGCGCTTCGCCCCGCACCAGGACGTCCAGGCGCCCAAGCGGGACTGCCCCGAGTGCCTGTCCGCGATCCCCGCCCGGGCGATCCGGTGCGCCTTCTGCACCGCCCAGCTCGCCCCGATGCCCGACCTGCCGTGACCGCCCCCGGCCCGGCGGCGTCGTGGCGCCGCAGAGCGGCCGACGGGTGGCGGGCCGCCGGGGACGCGCTGCGCCACCCCGTGCGCGCGCTCCGGTCGCACCGCGAGTCGGTCGTGCAGACCGCCCGGGTCGCGGTGGCCTGCGCACTGGCCTGGGAGGCCGCGGTCATCCTGCTGGGGGAGGACGAACAGCCCGTCCTCGCGCCGCTGGCGGCGCTGCTGACCGTCCAGCTCACGGTGTTCCGCACCCTGGCGCAGGGCCTGCGGCAGACCGGCGGCGTCGTGCTCGGGGCACTGGCCGCCCTCGGCCTGCTGCGCCTGGCCGGGGCGAACTTCGCCAGCATCGGCCTGGCCGTCGGCGTCTGCCTGGGCCTGGGGAAGCTGCTGCGCCTGGGGGAGCAGGCCACCGAGGTGCCGGTCACCGTCCTGCTCGTGCTCAGCACCGGCGCCCCGTACGCCCCCGTCCGGATCTGGGACACCCTGGTCGGCGTCGCCTCCGGCGTCCTGGTCAACCTGGTCGCGGCGCCCCCACCTACGTGGGCCACGCCGCGCACCGGGCCGCGCGGGTCGCCCACCGACTCGCCGACATCGCCCACGACACCGCCCGCGGCCTGCGCGAGGGCTGGGACGAGCGGACCTCCGACGGCTGGCTGCGCCGGGTGGAGGCGGCCGCCCGCGAACTCGACCGGGCCCGGGAGACGGCCGCCCAGGCCGAGGAGGGCATCCGGCTCAACCCCCGGCGGCTGCGCCGGCAGACCGACCCGGCGGTCGCGCTCGGGCCGCTGGGCGAAGGGCTGACCTGCCTCGGCCACGTCTGCGACCAGCTGGGGTCGGTGCTCCGCGGCCTCGACGACCTGGCCCGCGGCGAGCGCCAACTCCCGCGCGGGACAGAAGCCTTCACCGACGCGCGCGAACGGGTGCGGCCGCTCGCCGACGTCCTGGCGGCCGTCGGCGACGCGCTCGACGTCCTCGCCCGGATCCAGCGCGACCACGTCCGCGAGCCCGGGCACACCGACGACCTGACGGCGGCCCTGGAACGCGGCCGCGACCACCACGCGGCGGCCGCCGAGACGCTCTGCCGCACCGACCGCGACCCCGCCGTCTGGTCCCTGCACGGCTCGATCACGGACGAGACCCGGCAGATCCTCCACGAGCTCGACCCCCGCCACGGCCCCCACCCGGCCGCCCTGCAGCCCCGGCCGCCCCGGCTCGCGGCCCCGCGCGAAGAGAGCCCGGACCCGGCCCGGTGAAGGGGGGCGCGCCGCGCGGACCGGACCGGACTGACGCCGTCGACGCCGCCGCGCCGCAGGTGCTTGAGGCAGCAGGAGACACACAAGCGCGGGTCGGAGGGCGGGGTTCCGCGGATGGGTACGGGGTCGACAGGTACATGTCGGTACTGCTCGTCCGCCGTACCCGGACCGCTCCGTCCTCCACCCGCAGCCTCGGCGCGAAGGTCGACGCGGACACCTGCAGGCACCACGCGGGGCCGGTCTCGTCTGTCGGCGGCCGGCTCGCCCGTCGAGGTGACGGTCGGCGCCCCGCCGCCGCAGGCCCGGCCCGAGGACCGGGACCCGTACGCGGCCACCCCCGCCCCCCGGACCCCGGCCGTGGAACGGCTGCGGCCGGTGACCGCTGCGGGAGCGGTGCGACTTCTCCCCGGCCGACCGGGCGCCGACAGTGGGGGCGGAGGCGCCCGCCTCCCCTGTCGAAGGAGGGGGCCCTCATGGCCTTCCGTGACGAGTTTCCCGTGGACCGCCACCCCGGCCGGGCCGTCCCCTCCGGGGCCCGGGCCGACGGCGCGGGGGCGGCCCGGTGAGCGGGCCCCGGCCGCACTGGCTCTTCGGGGACCAGCTCGGCCCGCACTTCCTGGAGCCGTGCGGGTCCGGCCCGGATCCCGACGCGCCCGTGGTGATCGTCGAGGCGCGC
The DNA here is from genome assembly GCF_053603035.1 of Kitasatospora sp. NPDC004272. Classification (NCBI taxonomy): domain Bacteria; kingdom Bacillati; phylum Actinomycetota; class Actinomycetes; order Kitasatosporales; family Streptomycetaceae; genus Kitasatospora; species Kitasatospora sp. NPDC004272. Next base: position 18,871 of record NZ_JBSGET010000123.1, read on the forward strand.
TCGGTGTTCCGCCGTCGGCGCTTCCACCGGGCCAAGGCCCACCTGGTGCTGTCCGCGATGCGGCACCGGGCCGCCGAACTCGGCGACCGGGCCCGCTACGTGCGGGCGGAGACCTACCGGGAGGGGCTGCGCCGGGCCGTGGGGGAGCGCGCCGTCACGGTCCGCCACCCGACCTCCCGGGCGGCGCTCGGCCTGGTCACCGCGCTGCCGCAGGTGGAGGTGCTCCCGCCGCGCGGCTTCCTGGTCCGGTTCGGGGACTTCCGCCGCTGGGCCGACGGCCTCGGCGGGCGGCGGCTGGTGATGGAGGACTTCTACCGGCGGGTCCGCCGGGCCGAGCACCTGCTCCTGGACCCCGCCGGGGAGCCCGTCGGCGGGCGGTGGAACTTCGACGCCGACAACCGGGAGCCGCCGCCGCGCGGGGAGCCCGTCCTGCCCGTGCCCCCGCCCCGGTGGCCCGCGGAGGACGAGATCGACGAGCAGGTGCGGGCCGACCTCGACCGCTGGGAGCGGTCGGGCGAGGTGCGCTTCGTCGGACGGGACGGCCCCCGCCGCTTCGCCGTCACCCGGGCCGAGGCCCTGCGCGCGCTGGAGCACTTCGCCACCGCCCGCCTGCCCCACTTCGGGCGCTGGGAGGACGCCGTCCTGGCGGCGGACCCGTGGATGGCGCACAGCCTGCTCTCCGTCCCGCTGAACCTCGGCCTGCTCGATCCGGGGGAGTGCGTGCGCCGCGCCGAGGACGCGTACCGCTCCGGGGGCGCGCCGCTCAACAGCGTCGAGGGGTTCGTCCGGCAGGTGGCCGGCTGGCGCGAGTACGTCTGGCAGCTGTACTGGTACCTCGGCGAGGAGCACCGGCACCGCAACGCGCTCGGCCACCGCGCACCCCTGCCCGACTGGTTCGCCGAGCTGGACGCGGACGCGGTGCGGGCCCGCTGCCTGTCCGGCGTGCTGGCCCAGGTCCGGGACACCGGGTGGACCCACCACGTCCCGCGGCTGATGGTGCTCGGGAACTGGGCCCTGCAGCACGGGTACGACCCGGCCGCGGTCACCGACTGGTTCCACCGCAGCTTCGTGGACGGCTACGACTGGGTGATGGTCCCCAACGTGGTCGGCATGTCGCAGTACGCCGACGGCGGCACCGTCACCACCAAGCCCTACACCTGCGGGGGCGCCTACCTCGACCGGATGGGCGACCTCTGCCGCCCGTGCCCCCACCGCCCCGGCGACCGCACCGGGGAGCGCGCCTGCCCGTTCACCGCCGGGTACTGGGCCTTCGTCCACCGCCACCGCGCCCTGCTGGCCGCCAACCACCGCACCGCCCGCGCCGTCGCAGGGCTCGACCGCCTCGGCGACCTCCCCGAGGTGCTGGCGGCCGAGGCCGTCCGCGGGAGCGCCGCCCCCTGACCGCGGGCCGTCCGGCGCAGCCGCGGGAAAACGATGCAAGAGCACTGCGAGTGGAAGGCCGCGGCGATCGGCGGCAGGTTCGACCCATGCGAACCAGTCCCCTGCACGCCCTCGTGCGGCCCCTCCCCGGAGACGCCCGCTCCCTGCGCGCCGACCGGCTGCGAGCCCTGATGGACCGGACGGCCCGGGGCGACCGGGAGGCGTACGGCGACCTCTACGAGGAACTCGCGCCGACCGTCCACGGCATCGCGCTGCGCGTGCTCAGGGATCCCGCGCAGGCCGAGGAGGTCGCCCAGGAAGCCCTCCTGGAGGTGTGGCGCTCGGCACCGTCCTACCGGCCCGAGCGGGGCCCGGTCGCCGCCTGGGCCTGCACGATCGCCCACCGGCGCGCCGTGGACCGCGTCCGGTCGGTCCGCGCGTCCTGCGAGCGCGAGCAGCGCGTCGTCCGGGAGGACCGGACGGCTCCGGAGCCCGTGGCCGAGACGGTCGAGCGGACCATGGAGGCGGTCCGGGTCCGCCGCGCCCTGTCCGGCCTGAGCGCGGCCCAGCGCGAAGCACTGGTGCTGGCCTACTACGGCGGCTACTCGCAGAGCCAGATCGCCGCCGTCCTCGGGCTGCCGCTGGGCACGGTCAAGTCCCGGATGCGGGGCGGCCTGCTGCGCCTGCACGGCGCCCTGCGGGACGGGTGAGCGCTACGACCCGCCCCGACCCGGAGGACGACCCGCCCCGACCCGTGAGGAGCCCCGCCGTGGACGACGGAACCGACCAGGCCGATGCCCCCCTCGGCGTGCCGACCGGCACGGTCGCCCGCCGACTGGGAGTGTCGCCCACCACGATCCGCTCCTGGGAGCGCCGCTACGGCATCGGCCCCTCCCGCCGCGGGCCGGGCCGGCACCGCCGGTGGTCACCGGAGGACGTTTCCCGGCTGGACGAGATGTGCCGACTGACCGCCCGCGGCATCCCGCCGGCGGAGGCGGCGAAAGCGGTGCGCTCCACCGCGCCCGGCACGTACCGGACGCCCGAGGACGGCCCGCGCCCGGCGGAGCCCGCCTCCGGTGCCGAGCCCGTCCCGCCCCGTCCCGCCCCGGAGCCGGCCGACGCCGCACACCCGGGCGGCAGCCGAGCCATGCCGCTCGGCACCGTCCGCCCCGAGTGCCGCGGCCTCGCCCGCGCGGCGGTCAGGCTCGACGGCCCGGAGGTGGCCGGGATCCTGCGCGCCGCCGTGGACGGGCTCGGACCCGTCCGGGCGTGGACCGAGGTGATGATGCCCGCCCTGCGCGCGGCCGGCCGCAAGTGGGCCGCCGACGGCGAGCAGTACGTCGAGGTCGAGCACCTGCTCTCCTGGCACGTCGCCGCCGCGCTGCGCACCGCGGCCGTCGCCCCGGTGCGGTTCCGGGAGGCACCGCCGGTGCTGATCGCCGCCATGCCGGGCGAGCAGCACACGCTCCCGCTGGAGGCCGTGGCGGCCGGGATGGCGGTGCGGGGCCTGCCGTACCGGATGCTGGGAGCCGCGGTGCCCGCGCGGGCGCTCCTCGACGCGGTCACCCGCCTCGGCCCCTCGGCGGTGCTGCTGTGGGCCCAGCACCGCGCCACCGCCGACCCGCACCTCGCGCGCGAGGTCGGCCGCGCTTCCTGGGGCGCCGCCGGTGCGCGGCTCGACACGCTGGTCGTCATCGCCGGACCGGGGTGGAACCGCCACGAGCACCCGACCCGACTCGCCTGTCCGCGCACGCTGGAATCCGCCCTCGACCTGCTCCAGCGGGCCGTCGACGACCGGGACACCTCCGCCGCCGACGCCCGCCCGGGCACCGCCGTCCGCACGCCGCCGACAGCGCGGACGGCGGGGCGCGCCGGTCCGTCCCGGGGGAAGGAGGACCCGTGCGCCCCGAGCCGGTGACGGACCTCGCCCCGCGGACGGTGCGCCCGACGCTGCTGTCCCAGGACTGGCGCGACGTGCTCTTCCTGCACTGGCCCGTCCACCCCGCCGTGGTCGCGCCCCTGCTGCCGCCCGGCACCTTCCCCGACGTCCGCAACGCCACCACCTGGGTGGGGCTCGTCGCGTTCTCCATGGAGCGGCTGGGGCCCGGCCGCACGCCCCTCCCGTACTTCGGGACGTTCCCCGAGGTGAACGTCCGGCTCTACTCCGTCGACGGGCACGGCCGGCGCGGAGTGGTGTTCCGTTCGCTCGACTGCCCGCGGCTGTCCGCCGTGCTGGTGGCACGGACGGCGCTCGGCCTCCCCTACCGCTGGTCGCGGACCCGCTGGACGGCGGACGGGGACGCGTTGCACCTCGCCACCCGGGTGCGCGGAGCCGGGGGCGGCGCCCGGTGCGTGCTGCGCGCCCGGGTCGGCCCGCGCCTGGAACGGCCCGGCCCGCTCGCCGGGTTCCTCACCGCCCGCTGGGGTCTGCACACCCGCACCGCCGGCCGCACGGTCTACCTGCCGGTCGAGCACCCGCCGTGGCCGCTGCACCAGGCGGAGGTGGAGCAGCTCGACGAGACCCTGCTGCGGGCGGCCGGCGTGGAGGTCACCGGTCCGCCCGCGAGCGTGCTGTTCTCGCCGGGGGTGCCCGTGCGGTTCGGACCGGGCGGCGCGGCGGGGCCGCGCCGCCCCACGGTCAGCTCCTGGTGATGCCGCAGGAGTAGGTCGCGCTGCCCGAGCCGCTGTACGCCTCCAGGTCGGCGTAGTAGGTGCCGCTGCTGGTCGCCGTCCAGCTCAGCGACTCGCCCGCGCCCTTGCCGTTGTTGACCGAGCGGGTCAGGGTGCTGCCGTTCGCGTTCAGGAAGTACAGGTCCGCGTCGTAGGCGGCGGGGACCGTGCAGGTGACGGCGGCGGTCTGGCCCGCGGCCAGGGAGAGCTTGTAGTAGTCGCGGTCCGAGGTGGACTTCATGCTGCCGGTGACGGTGGCCGGGTAGGCGAGGCCGGTGAGGTCGTTCGCGGTGCCGGTGCCGTCGTTCGGCTCGGTCTCGGTGAAGGAGGAGCCGGTGCCCGTGCCGCCGCCACCGCCGCCGCAGTCGGCGACCGGGGTGCCGTTGTAGAGGTTGGCGTCGGGGGTGCCGTTGGTCACGCTGCGGGTGTAGTAGCCGCAGGTGGGGCGGTTCTTGAAGTCGAAGGTCTGCCCGGCGGTGAGGTGCCAGATCTTGAAGTTCGAGTAGGTGAGGGGCTTGCCGGGGATGGCCTGTTCGGGCTGGTGGTCGCCGAGCACGACGTAGGCGTCCGAGCCGGAGAGGGTGGCCAGGCCGTTCCTGTCCAGGAACAGCGAGCCGCCGCCCTGTTCGACGCCCACGCCCCAGGCCTTGCCGGAGGTGGTCAGGCCGTCCTTGACCGCGCGGGCGACGAAGGCCATGGTGCGGCCCATCCGGTCGCGGGTGACGAAGTGCGAGTCGTTGACGGTGTCGGCGTAGTTGGGCCAGGCGAACATGCCGGTGGTGAAGGTGACGCTGCGGTCGTAGGGGTTGGCCAGCGCGGTGGGGGAGTCGGTGCTCGCGGTGCAGGCGTCGTAGACGACGGCGCTGTTGACGTGGTGGCCGGCGCTGCCGCCGCCCGAGCCACCGCCCTTCGCGATGACGGACTGGACGGAGGACTGCAGCGAGGTTCCCTTCCAGGAGGCGTAGACGCACTGGTTGCCGCCGGCGAAGTACACGAACTCGGCGTTGCGCACGTCGATGTTGACCTGGGCGTTGTTGCCGTCGGCGGCGGAGGTGACGACGTCGGTGGTGCAGGAGTTGACGCCGGACAGCCCCATGAACACGTCGCACTCGGGGGTCTGGCTGCTGCCGGTGGACGCGGAGTCGGCGAGCACCGTGACGTCGATGCCGCCGCTCCCGCCGGTGATGGCGGCGATCGCCTTGGCGGCGGTGGCGGGCACCACGGCGCCGTCGCCGTTGAAGGTGAAGGCGGGGCCGCTCCACGAGCTGCGGCTGACGTCGGAGGAACTGCCGAGCCGGATCCGGGTCACCGAGGCGTGGGCCGCCTGCGGGGCGGCCACGGTGCCGGCCCCGGCGGCGGTCAGGGCGAGCGCGAGCAGGGTGGCCGATCTGGCGGACCCGAGGCGGGACGGGGCAGGGCGCATGGGAGCTCTCCTGGGTGTGGGGGGAGGGTGGGGCACCGCCGTGGGGGAGGGGTGCGTAGCAGAAATTACATCTACTTCTGCCTTGCCAGTAGATGTAATGCACGTTGCCCTGGCAAAGCTTCGCTCAAGGGCCGGTGGTCCGGCCGGTGCGCAATCGATGCGACTTCCGGCCGGGGGCGGCCGCGCGCACGGTGGTCGGCGGGGGCCGACGGAACGAGGAGTGATCGCCATGATGATCGTTCGCAAGCTGCACGAAGCCGGTGTCACCAGCGAGCACGCCTACGCGGCCGCGCTCGGCTCGGTGGGGCTGTCCCTGCTGAGCTGGGCGGTGTCGATGAAGGCCGAGCGGGCGGGCGTCGAACGGGCCGACCGCTGGGGCATCTTCGTCGGCGAGTGGGCGCCGACCTTCTTCGGTCTCGGCCTGGCCCTCGCGCACTACGAGGGCGGGGCGGCCGGCGAGGCGGGTGACCACCGCAGTGCGTGGTTCGACCGCCGCGCGGCCGCCGCCGAGACCGGCTGAGCGCCGCCGACGGCCGGGCCCGACCGGCCCGGAGCCCGACCCGGGTCCGGTGCGCGATGCGCCGGACCCGGGTCCTTCGCGGCGTCCGGCCGTCAGTCGAGGGCGCCGTTGGTCGTGGCCCGCGCAACGGCGATGCCGGGCACGCGGCAGGCGTCGAGGACCTCGCCGTACGAGCCGCCGTCCGTCGGGGACCGGAGCGCGGCCCGAACGGCCTCCTTCGGTCCGGGGGCGGACTCGGAAGACGCCGGTCCCGATCGGCGAGGCGCCGGTCGGCCCGACGGCCGCCTCGCCGAGGACGCTGTCGAACGTGCCGCCCCCGTCCGCCGTCCTCGCCACCGCGCTCCCGCCTCCTCCGCGACCTCGCGCACCGGGCGCCGCTGCGCCACCGCGCACCGTGCGAGTTCGATGGAGGGCTTGTAGCCGATGACCGGGTCGAGCGCTGCCGCCCGAAGTCCTCGACGACCTCCTCGGCCCCCTCCGGCGGGCCCGGCGCGCCGAACGGTGCGCAGACGATGCGACTTCCGCCCGGCGCGCCCCCCGGTGAGAGTGGGATCACGGGGAACGACCCCCGAGGCACGAATGGAGCGCTGTCATGGACTTCCGCGACGAGCTTCCCGTCGACCACCGACTCGCCAACGTCTACCGGATCGGCGCCGGACTGTGCGGCGTGATGCTGCTGGTCTTCGGCTGCCTGGGCCTGGCGGACGGCCTGGCGTTCTTCAGCACCAGCGGCGAGCACGTCGCCGGACTGACGAGCAACGGCCTGCTCAGCCTGGTCTCCATCGTCACCGCGGCGGTGCTGATCGTCGGGGCTGTCGTCGGCGGCAACACCGCCTCCACGATCAACATCGTGGTGGGCACCCTCTTCGTCCTGAGCGGTTTCGTCAACCTCGCCCTGCTGGACTCGGGGGCCAACGTGCTGGCCTTCCGGATCCCCAACGTCCTGTTCAGCTTCGTCATGGGCCTGGTCATCGCCACGTTCGGGATGTACGGCCGGGTCAGTTCCAAGCTGCCGCTCGACAACCCGTACTGGCGGCACCGCCACCCCGAGGGGACCCGGGCCGAGGCGGCCCGGCCCGTGGCGGCGCGGCTGCTCGGCGCCCCGGAGGCCCGTCCGGGCATCACCGGCCCGGGCCGGTAGCCGGACGCACGGCCCCTTCCGGCTCCCGCGGGCCCCGACCGTCGGG